>JAFVQX010000211.1 GCA_017504585.1 Lentisphaeria bacterium | reverse complement strand
TGATTTTGCAAGATACTTTTTTACCGTCTCCTCTTTAAGGATGCGTACTCCATTATCTCCGACTCCAAGGTTCATCAGCATTTTGTAGAATTTGAGTTGGTCGACTGCCGTCACCCAAAGACCTCCTCCGGCAGAGGGGAATACCGTCGGACCATTATACGGAGGCGGAAAAAGATAAAGAGGCTTGCTGCGCCATGCTTTTTTGCCGGCTTTTGCTTTATAGAGTGTCATCGCCCGCGAGAGCTGTTCGTCTGTGGGATTGAACGTTGCATCCTTCATGCCGAGTTTATCGAAAACACGTTTTTTGAGAAAAACCTCCCATGGCTGACCGGTCACAACTTCGACGATGGCGGCACCTATATCGATTCCGACATTGGAATACTTGACTTGGGTTCCCGGTTCAAAAAGTAACGGTTGGGCAGCTGCCTCTTTTGCAGTATCACGCAAGGAACAGCTGGTGCATCCTTTTTTATACTTTGAGGGTATCTCAAGCGGATAGCCTCCGGTGTGGTTCATCACCATGCGGATAGTCAGAGCATTTTTGGCAGGAACTATAATAGTTTTGCCATTTTTATCTTTGACTGTCACTTTGAGATTTTTGAACTCAGGCAGATACTTCGAAACGGGGTCATCAAGGGAGATCTTGCCCTCCTCGAGCAAGATTGCGATGGTGACTCCGCAAAATCCCTTGGTCTGGGAACACTGCATGAACATTCTATCAAGGGACATCGGAATTTTTTTCTCGACATCAGCCCATCCGGAACAGACGGTCTCCTGCACGCCGTCCTTATAGAAAATGCTGATGATCCCAGGAAGCTCGCCTGAATCAATATAAGGTTTGACCGCTTCAGCAGCAAAATTGGTCTTACTCTCTCTGACCTCTACCTCGGCAGCTTTACAGCAGCATCCGGCAATCAGCAGTGCAGATATTACGCCAAAGGCAAACAAAGACATTTTTTCAGCTATAAAACGCAGCAACAGTATACTGTCCATACTGGTTCGGCGATAATCCACATAACTGCAGCCACTACGGGGACGACGTTTCACCACTCCCTGCCCAACAAGTTTTAACAGCAGCTCGCGGGCACGACCGCACTTAATAGAAAATCGTTCTGCAATTTCCCGCTCGTTCAAAAACCGACTTGAGCGGCAACTTTGGTCGTAAATATATTCGCGAATATCCTCTTTGGCTATTTCCATAATGTCTCCTGATTTTTTATTTAGTACGGCATTGAGCAAACTGGTCGACCAGTTTGTCTAATCTAATATACATTAATATTTCTTTAAAGTCAAGATAAAAAAGATTTTTTTACACAAAAATCCACAGATTGTGGATTGTGTCGATTGTAAAAGTAAACGCAACCCCTGAAATGGCAGTGGTGCATTCAGTCTGCGCCTATCCTCTTTGGCTGGACAAGTTTTTCTAAAAGATCGGTGCATATAAGAGTATATGTATATTTGAAGTGTTTTTATCTTGCTTATGGAATAGTCCGGAGGGCTGTAAAAGTTTTTGATACTTTTTTATACAGTTTTTTGAGATGATATTGTATTGACGGATGGAATATTTTTGTGTATATTAGTCGCAGTTTATAAGTGCTGGATCATACAGCAAAAAAATTTTAGAGGCTTTTTTCTTCTGGAAAGGTTATTTTTATGCAAATGTTTCTGGATGGCAATGACTGGCAGGTGCAGTATTTTGTTTCGCAGATTGAAGCAAACAAGCGCACTCCGCGTACTTTGAAAAATATGTTTATGGATACTACACGCAGCTCCGGCTTTATCCATGCCGGAGTGACTCCGCGTGATTTTATGCTCGCCACCATCCCCGGCTGCGACCGCAGTATCCTGCTGGAAAATGGCGAGATCGACGACCCTTATTTCGGGCGCAACGCCGACCGCAGCCGCTGGCCGGAAGAGTTTGAATGGGCGTACCGCAAAGAATTCACTTTGCCGGAAGAGTGGAAGCATTGCCGTCATATAACCTTGAAACTCCACAGCGCCGGCTATAAGGCCGTGGCATTTCTGAACGACGAATACCTCGGCGAAAGAACCGGCATGTTTGCCGCATGGGAATATGATGTATCGCGCGAGATCAAGCGCGAAGGCAAAAATGTTTTGAGTTTGATTTTTGAACCCGCGCCCAAGGCTTCGCCGGATCACAGCAGTGTTGTTCCGGCAGAATTTGCGTATTTTCATTACTGCCAGATGAGTTTTGGCTGGGATTGGGCGAGAACTGTGGTGCCGACCGGGATTTTTGACCATGTGGAACTGCTGGGCTCGGAAGTATCGCGGGTGCGGGATTGCTCGTTTGTAACCTGCGGTAAATCGGTAAAACTGGGCATGGAACTCGGTACACTGGAAAACTGCACACAGGAAGTTACATGCTCGCTGGAGCCGTTGAACTTTACCGGCAAATCTTTAACGCTTAAACGCAATGTGGAGCTTACTGCCGGCAAAGTCAATACGCTGGATTGGGAATTTGATTTCCCCGAAGCTGAACTCTGGTACCCCAATGGCTACGGCGAACAGAAACTTTACACTCTGACTTTGAGCATGCCGGGAGATAAATTCACCAGGCAGGTCGGTTTCCGGGATCTGGAAATGCTCCGCAATCCGGGGAGCTGCGAAGAATCCTACCCGCTGACATTCTCGATCAACAGCAAAAAAGTTTTTGCCCGCGGTTTGAACTGGGTGCCGGCCGACATGATTTTTTCGCGTACCGATGCGGCACTTTACGAGCGCGAGGTACGTCTGGCCAAAGAAGCCGGATTCAATCTGTTCCGAATCTGGGGCGGGGGGATTGTCGAAAAAGATGAGTTCTATGACGCGTGCGACCGCCATGGTATACTGGTCTGGCAGGAGTTTCCGCACGCCTGCAGCCAATACCCCTTTGATTCGCGTTATATTGCCGAAAAAGCTGTTGAGGGCGAAGCGGTCATCCGCAAGATACGCAATCACGTATCCATGTCGATGTATTGCGGCGGCAACGAAGTGCTGTATTATGGTGAAATACCGTTTCATCCGATTTACAAACAGTATGAGGAGCTGGTAAGTAAACTTGCTCCGGGTATGCCTTATCACATATCTTCGCCGGATCAATCGCGCCCCGGCGAGCGTGATCACGGGCCGTGGAGTTATTCCAGCCATAAATTCTGGAACGCGCATAAACGTTTGCTGGCAAGCGAACTGGGCTGCCCGGGATGGGCGGAACTCGAATCGCTGGCAAAGTTTATTCCGGAAAATGAGCCTTGCCCCGATGGGCAGAGTTATCACTTTCACTTTTCTCAATGCAAACCCATGGCAGGGCATTACCAGAATTTCCAGCCGGAAAATACCCGGCGCGATATGTGTTATATGAATATGTATATTCAGGCTGATCAGCTGGAATACGCCATGGGGCATTACCGGAAACTTTTTCCGGAAGCCAGCGGATGCTACATCTGGCAGTACAATGAATCATGGCCGACTAATGCATACAGTTTTCTGGATTTTTACACCCGGCCGAAAATGGCGTATTACACCATCAGCCACAGCAACAAAGCTGTAATGGCATTTCTGGAAGATGAGTCCTGGTGTCTTGCCGATGGCAAATACAACGGCAAACTCTACTGTATCAGCGATCACGCCGAAGTAAGAAATGTTGCAGTTGAGTTCAAAGCGCTGGATATTACCGGCAAAGAGCTTTACAGCAAAACATTCAAAAACAGTTATCCGCAGGGCACCAGCGAGATCGGCAGTGTGGAGTTTGCACTTGCCGATGGAATGCCGGACAATGTTGTTATACTCAAATACAGCATTATTGCGGAAGATAAGAGTGTGCTCTGGGATCACGAACGCGTTTACGGTGTGCCGGATATGAGCAAGATTCTGCATACCGGAACCACCTCTTTGCAGTATACTTCGAGCGTAAGCAATCTGGCTGACGGCGAAAAACTTCTGACCGTAACCGTGGAAAATACCGGAAGCCACGCCGCCCTGTTCGTCCGTGCCGATCTGCCCGAAAATGAACTCTACACCGTCTACTGGCTGGATAACTACCGCCTCATCGAACCAGGCAAAAAACGCACCTTCCAAGCCAAACTCACCGCCGGAACCACCCCACACAAAATAACCCTGCGAGGCTGGAACACGCTGTAAAAGGTTGATATGGGAAACTTGGGGAAGAGGGAAAAACCTTTTGGAGGAAAGGTTCTTTCCCTCTTCCTCAAACCCCATCACCCTTTTCCAAACCTTTTATTGGCATTTATCTATTTGCGTTGCAAAATAGATAAATGCCCTTTAAGTTTTGAGAAAATTTGATTCAATATCTTTACAGTGTATCACCTGATATTGCTTTGGAAAAAAGTTTTGAATGGATGCTTTGGGGCCGTTTGATTTCTGCCGCAGGGGCGGCTGGCTGAAGATTTGATTTATTTTGCCGTTTCGTTTTTCAACTCTCCGGCAACACTTTAACCACCTTACCGCAGCTGAAAACCTTGTTTTTGTGTAAATTTTGAAGTTGAAGGTTGAAATTTACACAAATTATGATATATTAGTACCCGGAACAGCCAAGGAGGTTTTTAATGATTCAGCGTTTTATAGAAGTGCAGCTGCAGCGTTTGGCAGTACAATTTCCAGTCATAACCATAACCGGTCCACGGCAGTCCGGTAAAACTACTTTGGCACAACATTATTTCAAAAATTATGATTATGTAAACTTGGAAGATCCTGAAGTCCGGGCGTATGCCGCAGAAGATCCCAAAGGTTTTCTGGCAGATCATCCGGCTCCATTGATTATTGACGAAGTACAGCGGGTTCCGGAATTGTTGAGCTATATTCAGGTTATGGCAGATCGTGACCGCAAAGCAGGACAGTATGTCTTAACCGGCAGTCATCAGCCAAAACTGAAAGCTGAAATCAGTCAATCTCTGGCAGGTCGAACAGGTATTTTGCAATTACTGCCTTTGTCTATTGCAGAACTTGCTGCTGCCGGCTGTTCGTTAGAGCGTGATGCGCTGCTGCATCGGGGATTTATGCCTAAACTCTATGCTATGCCGGAAGCGGATGCAGAACTGGAATACTCCAACTACTTTGCTACTTATGTGGAGCGTGATGTCCGGCAGTTGATCAACT
>JAFVQX010000011.1 GCA_017504585.1 Lentisphaeria bacterium | reverse complement strand
TAGAGCGCACGCCTGAGAGTCAGACTGGTCAGACTGGTCAGACAGGTCGGACAAGTCGGACTGGTCGGACTGGTCGGACAAGTCGGACGGGCATTGCCGCCAACCGGGCAATATTGTGCGTATGACAAGCAGGGGCGGGCATTACCCCGCGTATAGCTCGCCGGAGCGGCGCGTCTACCGGCTGCAGCGGGCTTTGCCCGCTTCCCATACTCTCCCATACACTCTCATACTTTCCCATATTCTATCGCGCGGCAAGCAGGTGTGTGCCTTGCGACGGCATAGCGTATGCCGCGAGTGTAAGAATCTGCCGCCCTTTCAGGGCTGATCGGTTGAGTGGGGTGCGTTACCCGGGGCTGGGTGGACTTTCAGCCCCTTTGCCCCTTCAGGGCTTTAAACCGCATACGCGGGCGATAGGATAGATGGCGGCTTTTTATGGGAAAATATGGGAAGGTATGGGAGAGTATGAGATAGTATGAGAGTATTGCCGCCAACTGCTGCAAAATTGTGTGTGGCGGCGGCTGCCGCCAGCCGGGGCTATATTGCGTGGCGGCTGGCTTTTTACTGCGGAGTTACTGCCAGATGGTGTTTTCGCGGATGATTTTTTCCAGCGCTTCAAAGCCTTCGGCTTCGTCCAGAGTCGCCACTATGGAGCCTTGCCGGAAAAGTACCACCTTGCCGTCGCCGCCGGCTATGCCCAGATCGGCGTCTTTCGCTTCGCCGGGACCATTGACCACGCAACCCATCACCGCTATCTTTTTAAGGCCGATCACACCTTTTTCCGCTTTGATGCGATTGATGAGGTTTTCCACCTTTTCCGCCAGCGCCACCAGGTCGATTTTTGTTCTGCCGCAAGTGGGACATGCCACCAGATCCGGCGCGGCGCTGCGCAAGCCGATACTTTCCAATATACGGGTGGCGGCAATTACTTCCTGCAGCGGGTCGGCGGTCAGACTCACCCGTATAGTATCGCCGATGCCGTCCAGCAGCAAAGCGCCGATGCCGATGGAGCTTTTGACGATCCCCCGGGCGGGAGTTCCGGCCTCGGTAACGCCCACATGCAGAGGGTAATCGGAGCGTTGAGCGAACTTGCGGTAGGCTTTGACCGTTGCCGGCACGCTGGAGGCCTTTAAGGAAACTTTTATATCTCTGACTCCGTAACGCTCGAATTCTGCGATCTGCCCCATTACAGCCTGCACCAGCGCGTCGCTCAAAAGTTCATCATGTTCCGCCGGATCGGTCGCCGCCAGATGCTGCACAAACTCCTTGGGCAGACTCCCGGAATTGGCGCCCACCCGCACCGGCACGCGGTACTTCAGCAAAGCTTCGGCAACGGCTTTGACTGCATCGCTCCCACCCAGATTGCCGGGGTTTACCCGTACTGCCGCCGCGCCGTTTTCTATGGCTTTGACTGCCAGACGGTGATCAAAGTGTATATCGGCAATGACCGGTATGGGCGATTGTGCCGTAATGCTCTTGAATGCCGCCGCTGACGCCATATCCGGCACTGCCAGACGGATGATCTGGCAGCCGGCAGCGGCAAGAGTATTGATTTGTGCAAGCGTTCCGGCAACATCGTAAGTGGCAGTATTGCACATGCTCTGAATGGTTGTCGGAGCGCCGCCGCCTACGGCAACATTGCCGATAAAGATTTGACGGCTCATTATTTTTTGACCTTTCCCGGTGCGGGGGCAGAGGTGGGGGCGGGGGCGGTATTTTTTTCCGCAACTTCTTCAGTTTCTCCGGAGTTGATCAGCTTTTGCTCCAGCTTATGCGCTCCGGGCACTACCCGCAGTACATCCATGTAAGTAACATAGAGCATAAGCAGTATCAAAAGTCCGATGAATATATAGCTCAAGACCCGGACGAACATCACCGGCAGCGGCCGCCGGAAGATGATTTCAATCAGCGACATAAATACATGCCCGCCATCCAGTACCGGCAGCGGCAGCAAATTGAAGATCGCCAGCGCAAAACTGATCATCACCACAAAGTAGATCCCCATTGCCGGAGAGAGCCGCACCGACCGGTAAAGCACCACCGCCATACCCATAGGCCCGGACATGTTCCGTGCAGAAAGATTGCTCTGTTTTTCGGTAATGCCCAGCGCATAGCCCAGCCGTACTGCCATACTGCGGATGCTTTTGGCTGTAAGTTCAATAAGTCCGGTAAACTGCTGGAATGGGTCGGGGTAGTCCCGGAGCATGAACTTGACCCCGATAGAACGGGGACGCACCGCCTTGGCGCTGGTTTCAAAGGTCAGGAGTTTATCGCCGCGCAGCACGGTAATTTTGAATTTTCCATCTTTATTGGCTTGCACATTGTCGGCAAATTCCTGAAAGACCTTTACCTCTTTATCGTTGAACTTTTTGATGATATCGCCGGGCAGCAGACCGGATCTCTCCGCCGGGAAATCCCGCATGATGCCCACGATCTGCAAATTGGGGGTCAGCGATACCCCGGTAAAATACTGGGTCATGAACTCCAATTCGTCGGGCAGATCCACCGGCTGGACCTCCACGGTATACTTTTCCCGGGACTCCTTTTTGCGCATTTCCAGCTTCAGGGGTTTATCGCCGTAGTAGTTGATGAACTGCTGCACCACCAGAAAGTGTTCGCAGGGCAGACCGTTGATGCTCAAAAGCTGATCGCCGGATTTGATGCCGGCTTTTTCTGATACCGAACCTTTTTCCGGATGGAACTCTATGGGGATCCGGGGGGTGAAGAACGGATATGCGGTCTTTTCCACCGCCATCTTTTTGGGGTTGACCTTGGGCAGATATTTGATGTTTCTGACTTGGCCGTTGCGTTCGATTTCCAGATCGACTTCGCCGATGGTGGTCAGGATCTCCACAACGATATCTTTCCACGCCGAATAGAATTTTTTGCCGTTGATCCGGGTTATGACGTCGCCCTCCCGCAGTCCGGCGATCCATTCGGGGCTGTTTTCTTCCACCCCGGCTACTTCCACGCTGCGCATCTTGGGGGTATCCTGGGGTATACCCACTGCCCAGACTATGCAACCCAGGAGCAGTCCGAAAATGATATTGCAAACAGGTCCTGCCGCCGCTGTCAGCAGCCGGTCAAGGGGTTTGGCAGGGGGCAGTTCGGTACCGTCAGCAGCTTTGGGCGTTTCGGTTGCTGTATCCACCTGGGGCAGCTCCACATACCCCCCCAGCGGCAGGCAGCCGATGCGGTATTCCACACCGTTGATCTTCTTTGCCCAAACCTTTTTGAAGCCGATGGAAAAGGCGTCCACATGCAATCCGCGCCACTTCGCCACCAGAAAATGCCCCAATTCATGCACAAATATACACATGCCGAAAAAGAACACCACAAAAAGCACCGATCCGGCGATGCCAAGTATATTAAGTATGTAGTTGAGCAAATATTCGTAGTCCATGGTTTTTTCAGCTCCTTATATAAGTTTTTTAATGAATTCTTCTGCTTTGATCCGGGCTTCCCGGTCGGCATTGATGGCGGTTTCCAGCCTATCCAACTGCTGCACGTCGTGTTTTGCCATGACCTCTGCCACGCATTGCCAGATTTGCGGCAAAGTGATTTTTTCTTTGCAGAAAGCCGTCACCGCCACCTCGTTGGCCGCATTCATCACTGCCGGGAGTGTGCCGCCGGCGCGCAGTGCAGTATATGCCATACCCAAACTGGGGTATTTATCAAAATCCGGCGCCGCAAACTCCAGTTTGCCCAGCGTGCGGAAATCCAGTTTATCCAAAGCTCCATTGACCCGCTGGGGATAGGTCATGGCGTACTGTATGGCGTAACGCATATTTGGGTGCGAGAGCTGGGCAATAACACTGCCGTCAACGAATTCCACCATACTGTGTACCAGCGACTGCGGATGTATCACTACATCGATCTTATCGGCATCCATGCGGAACAATCTGCCCGCTTCCACAATTTCCAGAGCCTTGTTCATCAAAGTTGCCGAATCGATGGTGATTTTGGCCCCCATGCTCCAAACCGGGTGTTTAAGTGCATCGCGCCAGGTGGCTTTATGCAAATCTCCGGCTTTCCAATCCCGGAACGCCCCGCCGGATGCGGTGATTATCAATTTATTGATACTTGCCGCCGCGCAGCCATCCATACATTGGAAAATCGCACTGTGTTCGCTGTCTACGGGGATGATCTCGCCATGTCCGGCATCCAGTTGGGCATTGACCAGCTCGCCTGCCATCACCATAACTTCTTTGCTTGCCAGTGCTATGCGTTTATTGGCTTTAAGCGCCGCCATCACCGGCAGCAATCCGCCGGTACCTACAATGGCACATACCACAATATCCACATCGCTGCGGCACGCCATTTCCACCAGCGCTTCGGCTCCGGCGGAGCATCGGCAGCCTTCCGGAGCCAGACTTTTGAGTTTTGTCAAAACCCTTTCGTCGGCTGCCGCCAGGTGTTTGCAATTAAGTTTCCGTGCCTGTTCAGCCAGCACTTCCACGCTGGTATTTGCCGCCAGTCCCACGGTTTCAAACCGGTCGGAAAGCTCTGCGAGCACCCGCACCGTATTCTTGCCGATCGAGCCGGAAGAACCCAGCACAACAACTCTCTTTTTCATAAAATACTCTGTATGAAATTGCCGGACGCGGTCAGAAAAACTCCTTACCGCTTCCGGCAATTTTGATCTTGTGATTTTACTGACAAAGTGTTATCAGTCTTCCACCACTTTGCTTTCGTCAAAGTTGGTATCAGTTTCCCGGATACCCACCACCTTGCGGTGCCACAATGCCACGATGGGGCTGGCGATAAAGACCGACGAGTAGGTACCGATGATCACACCCAGCAGCATCAGCAGCACAAAGTCACTGATCGCCGCACCGCCGAAAATCAACAGCATCAGCACCGCCAATCCGGTAGTGATACTGGTCAGCAGTGTACGGTTGAGTGTGCAGTTGATACTGTAATTGATGATCGATGCATAGCTATTGCCGGATTTGGCACGCAAATCTTCCCGGATACGGTCAAAAATAACGATAGTATCGTTGATGGAGTAACCGATCACCGTCAGCACCGCCGCGATCACCGCCAGCGAGATCTGACGGTCAAACAGAATAAAGATACCCAGCGCCACGATCACGTCGTGGAGCAAAGCAATGATACCCGCCATAGCGTAGGCAAATTCGTAACGCAGCGAAATATAGATGATCATACCGATCATGCTGGCGATCAACGCAATGATTGCCGATTTGCTGAATTCCGCACCGATCAGACCGCCCACGCTGTTTTCCTGGGCGCCGGAAAGTTTCAGCGCCGGATATTTCTTATTGAGAATATCCTGTATACGCATACCCGGAGTGCGGTTTGCCTTATCAATGCCGGACTCACGCACCATGATTTCCAGCTTATGACCTTCGGCACTTGCTGCGTTGCTCTTGTAAGCGATACGGGCGTTGACAAAACCGTTGGCATTGAGGGTATCAACGATCTGCTGCTGGGGCACGGCTTCTTTGTAATTGTAGACCACCACCGAACCGCCGGAGAGATCCACGCCGAATATATCAGCATTTTTGTACGCCATCAGTGCCAGACTGCCGATGACCAGCAAGCCGGAAACGGCAAATGAGATCTTGCGGCAGCCCAAAAAGTCGAACCGGGGATTTTTCAGCAATTGATGCATGGAGAGCTTCTTCAAGCCCATCCGCAGCAGATAATCGAAAATCAAACGGGTCACAAAAAGTGCAGTGAACAAACTTGTAAGGATACCCACGCACAAAGTTACCGCAAAGCCCTTGATGGCACCGGAACCCGCCCAGTAGAGGATCAAGCCGATAAAGAGAGTGGTCAGGTTGGCATCCAAAACTGCGCTCAAAGCCTTGCCGTAACCCGTATCAACAGCAGTGGCAAGAGTTTTGCCGCTGTTGAGTTCTTCCCGGATACGCTCAAAGACCAGCACGTTGGCGTCCACCGCCATACCGATAGTAAGCACGATACCGGCAATACCCGGCAAAGTCAGCGTGGCATCAAATGCTGCCAATGCCCCCAGCACCAGCACCACATTCATTGCCAGAGCAAATACTGCGATCACCCCGGCAAGGCAGTAGTAACCGATCATAAAGACTACCACGGCGATCATACCGTAAATACCGGCACGCACGCCGTTTTCCACGTTGTCAGCACCCAGAGTGGGGTCCACGTCGTAGATACTGTCCACCCGGATCATGAAGGGGAAACTGCCGCTGACCAGAGCATTGGCGATATTGTTGACTTCTTCATCGCTGAACTGACCGGTGATCTCGCCGGAACCGGCAAGGATCTCGGTCTGGATGGTGGGAGCGGTGTAAAGCTTGCCATCCAGCACCACTGCCAGCTGATGACCTTTATATTTTTTGGTAACATTGGCAAAGTTGCGGGTGCCTTCGCTGTCAAACCGGAAAACGATCTTGCGGCGGTTGTATTCGTCGCGCACGGCGCGGGCATCCACAATACCTTTGCCGTCCATTTCCCAGCGTTTCTTCACAAAATAGCGCTGGACACGGGCCTGTTTGCCCCGCTGGAACTCTTCGATGGTCATAAGTTCGTAGCCGATGGGGGCGGTAAATCCGGCAGGATTCCGCAGCATCTGATCCACCAGTGCTGCCGAATTTTCGTGCACCAGCCGGAAGTGCAGTTTGGCGCTCATGCTCAAAAGATCTTTGAGCTGGGATTTTTCGTCTTTGCTGGTGATCGGAGCTTTAAGCGAGATGAATCTGCCGCCGGCGGGAGCGATCTCCGATTCAAAAATATGGTTGGCTTCCAGGCGTTTACGCAAAACTTCGATCGCCAGATCCCGGTAGCGGTTGAACTCTTCGGTCATGCGTTCGCTGGCTTCGTCTTTACTTTTGGAATCCATTGCCGCCACCCGGTCGAGGAAGTCCTGATCGGGAACCAGTTCCATCATAAATTCCACACCCCCGGCCAGGTCGATACCCCGGCGGATGGAGGCGCTGGTGAGTTTGCGCAATGCGCTGATGCTGTCGCGGTTGTCTTCGGCAGCGGGGAGTTTGGTCAGATCCGAAAGCACCACGCCCTTGTCGTTGGCAACTTTCAGAAGTGCGTTGGAGTCAAAGAGATCCGGACTTTTCTTCTGCAGATTTTTTGCATCGTCCACCAGCTTTTTGGCGGCGGGGTCATCGGCCTTTTTCAGCACCGAAAGAAAAGTCTGATAAAAATCACGTTCCTGCAAGGGGTAGGTGCTCCAGGCAAAAACACCGATCACGATCAACGCGATCACCGTTCTCAAGATCACCGGGCGTTTGTCATTTACTGCCATATCAAAAAAACCTTCCTGGGTTAAAATCAAATAACGTCAAAAGCCGGAAGTCGGTTTACTCTGCGGACTCCCGGCTTGAAGAAGCTCAATCATTTCTTTTCTTCGGCGGCTTTTTCGTCGATGACGGCTGCCACGGCATTTTTCACGATTTCCACGGGGGGCATCTTGTCAGCCAGTTCGATCATGAAGCTTTCGGCGCCGACTTCCACCACTTTGCCGGTAAAACCGCCGATGGTGCGGACTTTGGTGCCTTTGACGATGCTGTCAAACATTTGCTTCTGCTTTTCGCGCTGTTTGCGCTGGCTGCGGCCGGAAATAAAGGTCATCACCACGATCACCACCAGCAGCGGCACCAGAAAGCTCATCATGCCGGGCTGCTGCTGGGCGGCGGCGGTTCCGGTTTTGGCTGTTTCGGCGGCGGCGAACAAGATCTGTTCAATAGACATCTTTTTTTTCTCCTTTTAAAATTATTACTATTGGACTTACTTTCAATATATATAAAGCAAACTATACACCTGAAACACCGTTTTCGCAAGTTCCCAACCCAACAAACTTCAACAATTTTGCTTTTTTTTGAGGAAACAGGCTGAATGGATCCAACTTTGTATTTTTGCTGCGGCGCGCCGGATTTTACCTCTTGGCGGCATAGAGCTTTTTAAGGATCGTCGGATGAAATGCGAAGCAGATGATGGATAAATGATATTTTTTACATGCTGAAATATCCATATTTAATAAAAAATAGTCCATAATATTTGCATTTTTTACTTATCTGTATATATTTTTTGCATAAAAATCCAAACCTAACCGAAGGAGATTTCAGGATAATGAAAAAACTTTTTGGAACCGACGGAATTCGCAACCGGGTAAATGAGTATCCGGTGACCGACCTGATCGCCCTGCAAACCGGCAAAGCTCTGGCAGTCTATTGCCGCAACCAAACCCGCCGCCGGGTACGCGCCGTTGTCGCCCGGGACACCCGTACCTCCGGAGCCATGCTCGAAAGCGCCCTGATCGCCGGTATGTTGAGTATGGATATGGATGTTATACCCCTGGGTATTCTGCCGACTCCGGCCGCCGCGCAGCTGGTCAAAACCAGCAATTCAGATTGCGCAGTAGTGATTACTGCCAGCCACAATCCGGCTTGCGATAACGGCATCAAAATATTTGATCAGGATGGCTTCAAGCTTACAGAGAGCGTGGAAGTTATGCTGGAAAAAATGATCCTGACCGAAGAGCTTGCCCACGCTCATGCCCCGGCAGGTATCACCGGAGCGCTGCTGGATGGCAGCGATGCCCTTGCGTGTTACAAAAAATATGCCTCGCAAACCATCGGAACAACTTCGTTTGAAGGCATGAAAATCGTAGTCGATTGCGCCAATGGTTCTGCATACCGGGCGGCGCCGGAGATATTCCGCGAGCTGGGTGCCGAAGTAATCGCGTGCAACGACCTGCCCGACGGCAAAAATATCAACGACAACTGCGGGGCTGTCCACCCGGCAAATATTTCCCGGCTTGTTACAGAACATCGTGCCGATCTTGCTCTGGCACTGGATGGCGATGGCGACCGGGTGATATTTTGTGATGCGTCCGGCAGGATCATCGACGGTGATGCCATAATCGGCATGAATATATTGGCAGCCAGACAGCGCGGACTTTTGCGCAACAACAAGTGCGCAGTAACGGTCATGAGCAATCTGGGATTTCATAAAGCCATGCGCAGCAATAATATCGAAGTTATCACCACCGATGTGGGCGACCAGCATGTGATCGATGCCATGCGCCGTCATGATTGCCAGATCGGCGGCGAACAATCCGGGCATATAATTTTTCTTGACCACGGCACCAGCGGCGATGGCATCGTAAGTGCGCTGCAAGTGATGAAACTGATGAAAGAAAGCGGCAAAACCCTCACCGAACTGGCGGATTTCATGCACCCCTATCCGCAGAAACTGCTGAATTTGCCGGTCAAACGCAAACTGCCGCTGGAAGAAATGACCCAAACCATGCGTACAGTCAGCAACTACAACCGTTCTGCCGCCGGCGAAGGCAGAGTCATGGTGCGTTTTTCCGGCACCGAAAACAAACTGCGCATCCTTGCCGAAGCTTCCGAAGCCGATGAAATGGAAAAGATCCTTGACCAAACTGTAAAAGCCGCCATGGCAGATCTTGAGGAAAAATAAAAATGCTTCTTATCAACAAAAAAATCCCCACCCTTGCCCCCTTGCCCTGCGAACTTGCTCAACTGGAACTGGGCGCAATAAGTTATCAGAAGTTGTTGAGTGACCGGCTCGGTCAGATCCATGGCAGCTGGCAGATGGATTTTTTTCCGACAGCAGAGCTGGTGGAACAAATCAGCCGGAGAGATAATTATGAAGTCCGCCGGCACGACGGTACGCTGGTGGGTTCTTCTGCGGGCAATTGCCGGAAACCGGCGGAGATCATCGGATTTGAGGGCATAAAAATAACCTATCCGTGGGATCTGCTCGATCTTTTGAGCATATTCCCGGGCAAGCTTGAAGCCGATGCTGTATGCGGCAAGGTATCAGCAAGCGCCCACGCAGATGGGTTCCTGGTGCTGGGCGAAAACTCCGTCATACTGCCCGGAGTTTACATAGAGGGCAATGCCGTCATCGGCAGAAATTGCAGGATCGGCCCCAACGCATACATACGGGGCAATACTCTGATCGGCGACAACTGCCGCATCGGGCAGGCTGTGGAAATAAAAAACTCCATAATCAACTCCGGCACCCATATCGGGCATTTAAGTTATGTCGGCGACTCCATTATCGGCAGAAATGTAAATTTCGGAGCCGGCACCATAGCCGGAAATCTGCGGCACGATAATTTGCAGCACCATTCGGAAATCGACGGCAAACTGATCGCCACCAACCGGCGAAAACTGGGGGTCATAACCGGCGAAAACGTACACACCGGTATCCACACAAGTATTTATCCGGGCAGAAAACTTTTCTCCGGCGCCACGACCCTGCCGGGTGAAGTTATCCGCAAGGACCGGCATTGAAATTTCAATCCGCAGCATTGTAAAAAACTGACAGATGGTTGCAAAATTGTCCATAAAAAAAATGCCTCGCGCCATATACAAAAAAAATTAAACTTGAAAAAGTCCATTATTTGCAAAAAAACCATTGTAAAAATCACTATTTATGGTATATTTCATTAAATCATTTGCCAATACAGAACAAACCCTAATCATAAAGGAGTAGAAACTATGGATGTGATCATCTGCAAAACTTCCGCCGATGCGGAAAAACTCGCCGCCCGTATGATCGCCGATGCGATCAATGCCAAGCCGGAATTCAAACTCGGTCTTGCCACCGGAGCAACCATGGAAAATGTTTATGCCGAACTCTCCCGGCTCAACAAGGCCGGCGAAGTCGACTTCTCCCAGGTCCGCAGCTGGAATCTCGATGAATACGCCGGTCTGGCTCCCGAACACGACCAGAGCTACCGCTATTACATGAACAAGCACCTCTTCAACAACGTCAATATCGACATCAGAAACACCCACTTGCCCGATGGTCTTGCCGAAGACGAAGAGTACGAAGCCGCCCGTTATGATGAATCCATCGACGAAGCCGGCGGCATCGACCTGTGGCTGGTGGGCATCGGCAAATCCGGTCATGTGGGGTTCAACGATCCCGGCACCAGCTTTGCCAGCCGCACCCATGTGGCGTATTTGAACAACACCACCTATGAGCAGAACAAAATCTACTTCAATCCGCCGGAATCCATGCCCCGCCGCGCCTACACCGCCGGTGTGGGTACCGTGCTGGATGCCAAAAAAGTTCTGCAGCTCATCACCGGCGAACGCAAAGCTGCCATCGCCGCTGCCGCTATCGAAGGACCTATGACCGCCATGATCAGCAGCAGCGCGCTGCAGCTCCACCCCGATACCGTGATCATTCTCGACGAAGCCGCAGCCGCGGATCTCAAACTCAAAAATTTCTACAAAGAGGTCTTCGAAAACGATCCCAAATGGGCGCGTTACCGCTGAAAAAATGTGACGGATAAGTGACGGAAATCATCCGTCATTTAACCAATTCAAGCTCAAAAAAGTGACGGATTTATTATCCGTCACTTTTTTTTTATGATTGGCAAGCAATCTTGCGGGAAATCTCGCGCCTTGCTGCGGCGAACCGTTCGGTCACATACAAAGGTATGCTCCCTCTCTTGTCCGCCTTGCAAAACGCGACCTTTCCTCGCAATATTGCCCGCCAGCGATAGTGTGTGGGGGGGGCTGGCTTGTCCTCCGCAGCCTCCGGCGTAGGAGGATGCCGCCTTTCGCCGCATACGCCCGGCTTCGTTACACTACGCCGTGGCAAGCGGGC
>JAFVQX010000210.1 GCA_017504585.1 Lentisphaeria bacterium | reverse complement strand
CACAGTATATCCAACGCTCAATTCCGCAGCCGTTTTGATGACGAGATCGACGGTTTCAAAGGCAATGTGGGCATTGGCTGTATAAGTGATTTTGAACGGCAGCCGGTGACTGTGACCGGGCCATTGGGGACTTACTCCATTGTAACGGTGGGCAAGATCACCAACAGCGCAAATATCTTGAAAGCGGCTTTTGAAGACAACCGCACACACTTTACCGATTGCCCCGAAAATGAGGTGAGTCAAACCGAATTGGCGGCATTCCTGATCAATCAGAAAAATTCTATTGTCGCGGGGCTGGAATATGCTCAAGCTGCTATCGAAGGGTCGCTTTCCATACTTATCCTGAAAGATAACGCTATTTATGCCGCCCGTGACCGCTACGGCAGAACTCCGGTGATCGTGGGCGAAAAAGCCGATGCTTTTGCTGTAACAATGGAAACGACTGCATTCCCCAATCTGGGATACAATGTAAAATATGAGCTGGGACCCGGCGAGATCGTGCGCATAACTCCCGACGCGGTAATCCAGGAACGCGCTCCCGGCGATAAAAAACGTGTCTGCGCATTTTTGTGGGTCTATTACGGGTATCCCTCCAGCTGTTACGAGGGGGTGAATACCGAAGAAGTGCGCTACCGCAACGGCGATATCATGGCACATTATCTGAAGCCGGATGTGGATCTGGTTTCCGGTATTCCGGATTCGGGGATCCCCCACGCGGTGGGTTTCGCCAATGCTTCCGGCATACCCTATAAGCGAGCATTTGTCAAATATACCCCCACTTGGGCGCGGAGTTTTATGCCGCAAAATCAGGCGATGCGCAATCTGGTGGCGCAGATGAAGCTGATCCCGGTGGAAAGTCAGCTCAAGGGCAAACGCATATTGTTCTGCGATGACTCTATTGTGCGTGGTACGCAAATGCGGGAAACCGTGGTGCAGCTGCGGGAGTTGGGCGTTAAAGAAGTACACATGTGCTCTGCATCACCGCCATTACTTTTCGGCTGCAAATATTTGAATTTCTCCCGCTCCCGCTCCGAGCTGGATCTGGCGGCCAGACGGGCGATCATGCGGCTGGAAAATGTCGAAGAGCTCTCGATGGATATAATCAAAAAATATCTGGACAGCAATTCAGATGATTACATAGCCATGGTCGAGGAGATCCGCAAAGAGCTGGGGCTGAATTCGCTGCATTATCAGACGCTGCCGGGACTTATGGAAGCTATCGGCATAGATCAGAATGATATTTGTACTTACTGCTGGAACGGCAGAGAGTAAAATCCAATAACATATCAAATCAAGGAATATATATAATGTCAAAAATCGTAGTGACTCCCAAAGTAGTTTGCGAACTTGATCCGGGTTTTGTTCCGGCGTCGCTCTGGAACAAAGCCTATCGGGAAGCGGTGGCGGCAAGTGCGGATAAAATCGACATCGTCATTGCACTCAAACGCGCCAACGGTGCGGTTTCCACCTGCAAGACCGCTATTTTTAAGCACGAAGGCGAAAATGCCAAACTCAATTTCAAATATGTGGAACGCATTGTAAAATTCCTTTTGTGGATGAAGGGCGGCTATCAGGTGATCATTGCCGGTTGCGATGCTTTGGCCGCTGAACTCAAAGCTGTTTACAGCGAAAAGGGCGAACGGGCATTCGACTTTGAATTTATGGGCGAACGGGTCTATGACAAGACTTTTGAAGTGTTGTCTGTGCCGCTGGCTGATGCTCCTGAATCACAGGAAATTTCAGTGCAGCTGGGCGGCCATCTGGATGGCTGCCGTATCGGTTTTGACCTGGGCGGTTTCGACCGTAAATGTGCGGCGGTGATCAATGGCAAAGTGGTGCATACCGAAGAAGTGGTGTGGGATCCCTATTTCCAGAAGGATCCGGAGTATCACGCTGCGGGTATCCGCGACAGCATCCGCCGCGCTGCCGAAAAAATGCCCCGGGTGGATGCCATCGGCGGCAGTTCGGCCGGGGTCTTTGTGGATAACAGCCCCCGGGTCGCATCGCTTTTCCGCGGTTTGAGCAAAGAAGATTTTAAGGCAAAGATCGTGAATCTTTTCCACGATATCCAGAAAGAATACAACGTTCCGCTGATTGTTGCCAACGACGGCGAAGTTACCGCTTTGGCGGGGGCTATGAGCATGGAAGCTACCGGTGTGCTGGGGCTTTCTATGGGTACCAGTACCGCTGTGGGGTATGTAAATACTAACGGCAACATTACCGATTGGCTCAATGAACTGGCATTTGCTCCGGTGGATTACCGTGACGATGCTCCGGCAGATGAATGGTCGGGCGATCTGGGGTGCGGCGCGCAGTATTTCTCCCAGCAGGGGGTGGCGCGGCTTGCCAAGTGTGCCAAGATCGACTTCCCCGAAGATATGCCGTTCCCCAAACGGTTGGAAGCTGTTCAGGCGATGATGAAAGAAAACGATCCCAGAGCAGCTGCGATCTACCGCTCTATCGGGGTTTGCTTCGGTTACGCCGTGGCGCATTACAGCGACTTTTATGACATCAACAAGCTGTTGATCCTCGGTCGTGTGACTTCCGGCGAAGGCGGCGAGATCATTCTGGACGAAGCCCGCAAAGTGTTGGCTGCCGAGTTCCCGGAACTGGCCGCCAAGATCGAGTTCCGTACTCCGGATGAACAGTTCAAACGCCACGGTCAGGCGGTGATCGCCGCCAGTCTGCCAGCTTTGAACTGAAAAAACATGTGATTTTTACCGGGTGCTGCCAATACTTGCAAAAAGTAAGCAGCACCCTGTTTTTTTGTTATATAAAAAGGGCGGTTGGTTTATGAAGAAAATATTGATGATCGGCGGCGGTGTCAGCGGTCAGGCGGTTATGGCTCTGGCAGAGGCTTTGCAGATAAGCTGTCGGATCGTAAGCGACAGCGATGATATTGCAGATATGAACGGGAGTTTTGACGGCGTGGACCTGGTGGTCGTCAGCCCCGGGGTGTTGCCCACATCGCGCTTATATAACGAAGCAGTCAAACGCAATATCGAAGTTATCAGCGAGCTGGAGCTGGGCATCCGCTATTTCCCCGGCAGATTACTGGCTGTAACCGGAACCAATGGCAAAACAACTACTGTGGAATTGACCGGATTTCTGCTGAATAAACTCGATATACCAGCGATCGCGGCCGGTAATATCGGGTTGCCCCTGTCGGCGGTATCAGCCGCTATACTGCGGGGGGAAACAGCTGACGGCAAAAACCTTACTGCGGTGTTGGAAGTCAGCAGTTTTCAGTTGGAACACACTTCAAATCTGCCCGCAAAAGGCGCGGTATTGCTCAATGTGGAGTCCGACCATATCAACCGCTATCCCGGCGGGTTGGCAGAATACCGGGCGGTAAAGGAACGGATTTTTAAAGATGTCGCTCCGGAGAACCGATTTTATGGTATAAGCATGAGCAAAAAGAATAGCTGCGGCATATTTGCTTTGCAAGACAACGTATTGTACGCCAATGGTCAGGTGTTGTTGGATTTGAAACAAACTGCATTCGCCGCTGAACACAATCAGGAAAATCTGATGGCAGCCTTGAGTTTGGTCAGCTGCCTGACCGATCCCGGCAAAGCTCTTGAGCTTTTGAAAAATGCTTTGTGCGAATTTAAAACCGGCGATCACCGCATAAGTCTGGTTGCCGAAAAGAACGGTGTAAAATATATCGATGACTCCAAAGCAACCAATCCGGCGGCGGTCATTGCTGCGGTAAAATCCCTTTCGGCAGCTCCGGCGGGCAATATCTTATTGATCGCAGGCGGGTTGGATAAAGATATGGATTTTTCGGCGCTGGCAGCCTTGAGTAAGTATATCAAAAAAGTGATCGTTTACGGCCGGTGCGGCTCTTGTGTGGCAGAAGCTTTTGCCGGTAAAAATGATGTTTTCGATGCCGGAAATGACTTTGCGCTGGCGGTGACCGAAGCTCATAAGGCAGCCGGATATGGCGATATCGTGCTGCTGTCGCCAGCGGCGGCAAGTATGGATATGTTCAAAGATTACAAAGAGCGGGGCAACTGTTTTGCCCAACTGGTAAAAGAACTCTTGTAAGGCTGAAGAGTATAATAAATCAGGCACCGCAGCTAAAACTCCGGTGCCTGATTTTTTTACTTGAAATTTACTGTCAGCGGTTGTAAAGATTGCCATTTTTGTCGTCAATGGCAACGATCACGGGAAAATCTTCCACTTCCAGCCGCCGGATAGCTTCCGGTCCCAGATCTTCAAAGGCGATCACTTCGGCTGATTTTATGGCTTTGGCGATCAATGCTCCGGCACCGCCGGTGGCGGCAAAGTATATTGCTCCACACTCGGTCATGGCGTCGATCACCGCCTGATTGCGCTCGCCTTTGCCGATCATGCCGCGCAATCCGCACTCGCGGATCAACCGGGGCGAATAGGCATCCATGCGGCCGCTGGTGGTTGGACCGGCGCTGCCGATGGGTTTGCCCGGAGGGGCGGGGCAGGGACCGGCAAAGTAAATGGTCTGATCTTTCAGCACAACCGGCAGCGGCTCGTTGGCATCCAACGCGGCGATCAGCCGTTTGTGCGCCGCATCGCGGGCGGTATAAATGACCCCGGTAAGTTTTACTGTATCTCCGGCGTGGAGTTGAGCGACTTTTTCTGCGGTCAATGGCAGTTCAAGCTTTATATCCATGATCTCTCTCCTTATCACAATTCAAAACCCGCATGGCGTGCTGCGTGGCAGTTGATGTTTACCGCCACCGGCAAACTTGCTATGTGACAGGGGTGATGGTTTATATGCACCGCCAGAGCCGTGGTATCGCCGCCCAGACCTTGCGGCCCGACGCCGGAAGCATTGATAAGTGCCAGTATTTCCTGTTCAAGATCGGCATATTCCTGATCCGCGCTGGGGGTGCCGACTTTACGCAGCAGAGCTTTTTTTGCCATCAGAGCCGCCTGCTCGAAAGTTCCGCCGATACCTACACCCACGATCACCGGAGGGCAGGGGTTGCCGCCGGCATTGATCACGGTTTCGGTCACAAATTTGACCACGCCATCCCTGCCGTCGGAGGGTTTGAGCATTTTTAAGGCACTCATATTTTCGGAGCCGCCGCCTTTGGGCGCAAGAATAACGTTGATCTTATCGCCCGGTACCATGGTAAGGTGGATGATCGGCGGGGTGTTGTCGGTGGTGTTTTTGCGCTTGAACAGCGGGTCGGTCACAATGCTTTTGCGCAAAAATCCATCCCGATAGCCCTGTCGGGTGCCTTCGGTAAGCGCTTCGTGGATGGTGCCGCCTTCGATCCTGACATTGGTGCCCATTTCCACAAAATAGACTGCAAAGCCGGTGTCCTGACAGATCGGCATATTTTCTTCTTTGGCAATGCGGGCGTTTTCCAGGCATTGGGCAATAAGTTCTTTGGCCAGCGGACGGGTTTCGCTTTCGTAGGCTTTCTGCAGCGACTTCAACACATCTTCCGGCAGATTTACTGCCGCATTAAGACAGCAAAGCCGCACCATTTCGACCAGATCCGCAAATGCTACTTGCCGCATGCTTGCGGCAATGGAAGCATGTGGCGCGAGTTTAAGTTTCAGTTTTTCAGCCATATTTTACCTTGCAATTTTAAAGATTGATATAATGTTTCTGAATTTCGGGGGTACGTTCAGCGATGTTGCTCAAGTGGTCGCCGAGTTTTTCCAATTCGCCTAAAAGTTCTATATAGATAACACTGTTGACCAGAGTACAGGAGCCTTTGCGCAGCCGGTCAATATTTTCCTGCTCAAATTCTTTGGTGAGCTTATTGATCTTGCGTTCACTTTTCAGAGCGGCTTTTACTTCATGCTCGTCAGTGCTGCCCAATGCCACCATTACGCTGGATGCCTGATGATTGAGGATGTTCCATACCTTTTCGATGGCTTTTACGCTGGCGTGGGAGAGCTTTTTATCGCTTTTGCTCAAACGCTCTGCCAGCACCACGATATTGGCGGTGTGGTCGGCAATGCGTTCAGCATCGTTGGTACAATGCATCAGCAGCGGGATAAGTTCGCTCTGATGATCGGTCAGGTTGCGCCGCCGCATGATCTTGACCAGATATTCGGTGACATCGGCCTGCATAAGGTCGATTTTTTCTTCTTCTTCGGCAAGTTCTTCAAAGGCATCCTGATCGATCTTGAGCTTGAGAAAATGCTCGTTGACCGCCTGATCGATCATTCGCCAGGAGTCGCTGACCATATTGCGGATAGCCATGACCACCTGTTCCAAAGCCACGGTCGGAGTCGCCAGCAAGTGGGGTTCCAGCAGCTGTGGACGATCTTCGTCGCTGGTATGTACGGGGATGAGTTTTTCGCACAATAAAGCCAATACCTTGATAAAAGGCAGCAGAATGATCGTGTTTATGATGTTGAAAATCGTGTGAGCCATAGCAATATGCCGTTCAATGTTCTGCGGCACTTCCGCAAAAACATCTCCCGGAGTCATGGCATTGATAAGCGCCATGTAAACGGGGATATGACTGTTGCCGGTGGTTATATAAAAACTGGCAATAAGCAATACAGCCCCAATGGTGTTGAACAGAAAGTGTGCCAATGCAGCCTGTTTGGCGTGACGGTTCGCCGCCAGCGAGGCAAAAAATGCTGTAATGGTCGTACCGATATTGGTTCCCAGCAAAAGCGGCATTGCGGTATAAAAGTTGATAAGTCCGCCGCCGGAAAGTGCCAGCACGATCCCCAGCGCTGCCGCGCTGCTTTGAATAAGCATGGTAAAGATCGTGCTGACCAGCAGTGCCCCCAGGATGGGCAAAAGCGGCATGAAACCGCCCAGCGTATCCGGCGCGCAATCAAACAGTCGGAAGAAATTCTGAAAACTGGGCAATACGCTCAAAACTTTCAGCTCCGAACTCATCAATCCGATACCGTAAAATATCAACCCGAACCCGACGGCCGATTCGCCCCAGCCGCGTATGCTGCGTTTGCTGGCAAAAAGTCCGACCATACCCACGGCGATCGCCGGCATGGCAAGCACGCCCAGATTGAACGAAATGATCTGGGCTGTAACCGTTGTACCGATGTTGGCCCCGAAAATGATCCCGATAGCTTGAGTCAGGTTAAGCAATCCGGCGTTGATAAAACCGATCACCATAACCGTTGTGGCGCTTGATGACTGCACGACCGCGGTAACTGCCGCCCCCGCGCAGACTGCCACAATGCCGTTGCGCGAGAAAAACTGCAGGATTTTTTTCATGCGGTCGCCGGCGATCTTCATCAAGCCGTCGCTCATAAGCTTCATGCCGAAAATGAAGAGTGCCAGCGCACCCAGCACATTGATCACCACTTTCCAGACATCCAACGCCAGCACACGCACGTGGATCTGGCGCATAAAATAATTTTCGTTGGGGGCGGCGATCTCCACACCCAGAACATATTCGCCGCTGACTTTACCGGTTTTGACCATGGCTTTGACTTCGCCTTTGTTATCGGTATGGCTGTTTTCCGGCGTAACGGTTGCTCCGGCGCTGCCGGCAACAGGGGAACTTACCACATTAAAATATACCGGCACATCCGCCGCCGGAGTCCCGTCCTGCCGGACAAGTTTTACCGAAATCGGCTTGGGGGCAATGGTATTGACTCCAAGCTCCTGTTCGCCGCCGGAGATCTGGGCGCCGATCGTATAATGGGCGGTTATCGCTTTAGTCGGATCGCTTTCCGGCACTATGGTAAAATAGTGGTCGCCCACTTGTTTGCCGGCTTTGACCCTGAAGCGTGCCGCACCGCCCAGGTCGGTAGCAGCTTCCATGGGTTCAACCGTAAGTGATGAATTTTCCGGCAATTTGATCTTGAGCTTGGCATTGACTGCCGGACGGACACTGGTGGAACCGAAAAATCCTTTCTGTCCGGGAGTTTCGGCGGTTACCACAAGATTTCCGGCAAAGTTTTCGCCGGGCAGGGCATATTGGTTGCTGCCGCTGAAGATCTTGAGTTTGTTCACTTTAGTTTGATCTATATTTTGCCCGCATCCGGCGAGAAGTACACATATTGCCGCCAGCGAAAATGCAAGAGTTTTCTTGCTGAAACAGAGTTTGCACATAGGTTTATTCTTTCACAGATAGTTTTTACAAGACTTTTTCACTATAATATACACCGCAATATTGTGCAACTCAAGTTTGCGGACAACCTATTTTCCGGTTTTTAGTTAAACAATCAACTAAACAACAATACCCGGCGGCAAGCAGAAAATCCGGTCGCGTCAACAGTGTGCTGATTTGCCGGTTGCAGGCATATTGCCGGAGAGTATGCCTTGAGCGCCTTCTGCAAGTGGTTTTATGTAAAAAAATCCGGAAAAAAACAGTAAAAAAAGTTGAAAAACAGTACTTGACGCGTTATATTTAAGGGATTATTTGTGATAAAGTCTTTTATCAATTCACCAAGCCTTGGACGGCAACAAAAGAAGAGCAGTCCGGGCGATAATTTAATAACCCTTTTTGCCAAAAAGGAAACAGAGAGATGGTCAAACATCTGAACGCGATCCCGACCAAGCACGCCAAGCTGGTCAAGTGGGTGGAAGAATGGGCAGAGCTTTGCGAACCCAATGGCATCTACTGGTGCGACGGCACCAACACCGAGTATTATGCTCTGTGCGAAGAAATGGTCCAGTCCGGTCTTGCGACCCGTTTGGACAGCAAACTGCGTCCTGACTGCGTGCTTTTCCGCAGTGACCCGTCCGACGTGGCCCGTGTTGAAGCCCGTACCTACATCGCCAGCGAAAAGCAGGAAGATGCCGGTCCGACCAACAACTGGATCGCCCCCGCCGAACTCAAAGCCACCATGCGTGGTCTTTACAAAGGCTGTATGCACGGCCGTACCATGTATGTGATTCCTTACAGCATGGGTCCTGTGGGTCGCAACATCGCCAAGATCGGTGTGGAAATCACCGACTCTGCCTACGTTGTGATCAACATGCACGTCATGACCCGCGTTGGCAACAAGGTTCTGGAAGTTCTGGGCGACGACGGCGAATTTGTGCCCTGCATCCACTCCGTGGGCAAGCCCCTTGAAAACGGCGAATCCGACAACGGCATCTGGCCCTGCGCCCCCATGGAAAAGAAATATATTGCCCAGTTCCCCGAAACCCGTGAAATCTGGTCCTACGGTTCCGGTTACGGTGGGAACGCCATCCTCGGCAAAAAGTGCCTGGCTCTGCGTATTGCAACCGTTCAGGCCCGTGACGAAGGCTGGATGGCTGAACACATGCTGATCCTGAAGCTTACCAATCCGGAAGGCAAAGTCAAGTATGTTACCGGCGCATTCCCCTCGGCTTGCGGCAAAACCAACTTGGCCATGCTTATCCCCACCATCGAAGGCTGGAAAGTGGAAACCGTCGGCGACGACATTGCCTGGATGAAGTTCGGCAAAGATGGCCGTCTGTACGCCATCAACCCCGAAAACGGCTTCTTTGGTGTGGCTCCCGGTACCTCCATGCAGTCCAACAAGAACGCCATGCTCTCCTGCCGTCAGGAAACCATCTTCACCAACTGCGCGCTGCGTGAAAATGGCGACATTTGGTGGGAAGGCATCGATATTGATCTGGAACCCGGCGAAAAGCTCATCGACTGGAAGGGCAACGTCTGGGAAGCCGGTCAGGTCGATGCAGAAGGCAAGCCGGTCAAGGCTGCCCACCCGAACGCCCGTTTCTCCGCCCGCGGCCGCAACTGCCCGGCGATCGCCCCCAACTGGGAAGATCCCGCCGGTGTGCCGATCGATGCCTTCCTGTTCGGCGGTCGTCGTCCCAGCACCCTGCCGCTGGTCTACCAGAGCTTGAGCTGGGAACACGGTGTGATGATCGGTTCTTCGGTCGGTTCCGAAGTTACCGCTGCCGCTCTTGACGTCAAGGCCGGTACCGTCCGTCGTGACCCCTTCGCCATGCTGCCCTTCTGCGGCTACCACATGGCTGACTACTTTGCCCACTGGCTGGAAATCGGCAAGGTTGCCGGTGCCAAGCTGCCGAAAATCTTCTGCGTGAACTGGTTCCGCAAGACCGCCGACGGCCGTTGGCTGTGGCCCGGTTTCGGCGATAACAGCCGCGTTCTGAAATGGATCTTCGAACGCTGCGACGGCGAAGGCAAAGCCAACGAAACCGCTATCGGTTACATGCCCACCGAAGACGCCATCGACCGTACCGGTCTGGACAGCGTTACCGATGCTGATATGAAGGAACTGCTCGCCCTCGATGTGGAAGGCTGGAAGAAAGAAGTTGCTTCTATCCGCGAACACTATGCCAAGTTCGGCGACAAGATGCCCAAAGAGCTTATCGCTCAGTTGGATGCCTTGGAAGCCCGTCTTGCCAAGTGCTGACGCTTTTAAGCAAGTTGGAAAAGCTCCGGTTTACGCCGGAGCTTTTTTTTACACTAAAGCAATATAATAAAAACAGATAATGGGGATTTTATGGAAAATACTATTTGGCATACTCTTTACAACCGGGCTAAAGCGGTACAGAATGACCGCACGATTTCTCCTTTTATGGAAGCCGGAGCCGTAGGAGCGGCAGTTCTGACCGCTGAAGGCAATATCTATACAGGTGTATGTATTGATACCGCCAGCGGTATGGGTATGTGTGCCGAACGCAATGCCATGGCCAATATGCTTACCAATGGCGAAGACAAAATCTCCAAAGTTGTGGCGGTGATGCCCGACGGCAGTTCAGGTACACCGTGCGGAGTATGCCGCGAATTTATGATGCAGCTCAACCAGGATAGCCGTAATATTGAAATATTGCTGTCGCTTGATCCCTTGAAAACAGTCAGACTCGGTGATATGATGCCGGATTGGTGGGGGGAAAAATATCTTCAGGCAGAATGTTGCACCATAAAAGAACTTGCCGAAGACCTTGCAGGCGAAGTGGTTTATGATATTTATAAACTCTGCATGTATAAGCCGACTTTTGAAAAATATCTTGCAAGAATAAGCAATCGCAAACAGCACAAAAATTTTACTGTATATGGCTGTTATCTGCACAATGAACTGATCGGTATTGCCGGAATCTGCCCATATTCCCAAGAAGTGGAGATCACGGATATTGCAGTAAAAAAAGATATGCAGAAAAAAGGCGTCGGCAGAAAAATCATTGAATATCTTACCGAAAACTATCAACTGCCATTATTAGCCGAAACCGATGACGATGCGGTCGGCTTTTACCGCAAATGCGGATTTAAAATTACAGAAGTTACCACTGAAAAAAACAATGAGTTATGCCGCAGATACCTTTGCCGTCGCAGTAACAAATAAATCCTCTCTCTCCGATAAAGCCTAACAGCCGGACAACGCTCAAGCGGGAATATTACTCTTTTTCCCAGGGGAAGATCTGCAAACCTTTGTCTTCCAGATACAAATGAAATTTATCGGTCAGAATGTTCCACGAAGCAAAGTTATCTGCATAGAGCCCTTCACCGGTTTCGCTGTCGAAGTTTTCACGCATAAAACCAAGCGTCTGAATCGACTTGTAAACCAGTTCCACAGTATCGTCCGCCAGGCGTTCCGCTTCGTTTCGATAGCCGTAACGCAGTAAGGTGTGCATTACAAACCAATTCAGCGGTATCCAAACCGGCCCCTGCCAGTTGGAATTGGTCAGGCGGCTCCATTCGCCGAAACGCGGCGGATTGCCCCAGCGGGCGCTATTAGAGTATTCACTGGATTTACTTAACGAACGGATACCGAACCGGCTGCGGAAGTGTTCAGGAGCAAGAACATATTTTTCAATCATCTTTTTTGCCCGCTCCGGTGTGGCAATTCCGGCAAAAAGCACCAGCAGCGACGGACAGCTTATAAAAGAATATTTACCGACCTCGCCGCCCAAATGCTGATCGTCAAACGAAGTAACGACTTTATTGTTCAGCAAGTTGAAAGCCGAATAAGTCTGCATATCTTCGCTCCACAAATACTCATTGACAGCCGCTTGGATTTCCGAAGCACGCTTTTCAAAACCAACATCCTCCAAACCAAGCCTGCGGGCAATAAAGCCCATGGCACGATATTCCAAATAGAGCAACGCGGGCAAGTCAGGCGATATTATCGAACCGGTGGGGAAAATTGTCCCGGTGATCTCGTTATCAAAACCGGACATCCACGCTTCCGGCCAGCGATACAAACCGTAAGGAGAGGAAGCAGATTTTTCCCAATAAGCAAGATATTTTTCGAGTTTGCTGTAAATCGCTGATACAGTTTGAGTATCGCCCGTTTCATTCAAATAAATCGCGGCATTCTGTGCCAGATACGGCTGGGCGTGAAAACCACGGGTATGAACCGCACCATCCACCGAATTACAGGTACACGATACAAAACCGTTGGAACGCTGAAATTTCAGCATAGTCAACAGAAAGTATTTCATGAACTCCACTTCGCCGTTCATGGCATAACGCAAAGTCATGTGATGGGTATCCCAGGTAAAAACCGCTGCCGAATAGTATTTACCGGCGGTAGTTGTCAGCATGGGGTAATCAAAAAGTCCCATCGGTTCTGTACGGACTTTTTTCATCAGATCACTGATAAAATCATGAACTTCAGCATGATGGATATTGTTCATAAAACGACCTTTCTGTCACAGACCTTTTGTACAGTTGACCTATTCTTCTATATCGACTTCCACCGAGCCGATCGACTCTATCCTCTATCCGCAACGGCTTGGGTTCTTTGGTCAGGCGGAATTTGGCATACATCATCAGGCGGTCGCCGTAGGAGTAGAAAGAACGCTTGACCTCGTAAGGCATTACCTCAAAAACTACATCTTTACCGTATTGATTGCTGATAAACCTACAGGGCTTACCTTCCACAACATGCCGTATATCGCGTTCATCAAAATAGGCATAAATCAGTTTTCTGTTGTCGCGGTGAACCACAGCCGCTGAAGTGCCGACCGCATCATAACCGCCGACGGTATCAGAGTTGGTAATACATACACCGTCAACGGGGGCAACGAACTTGTAATACTTCAATTCTTCTTCCTGCAGAGCAAGTTCTCTACGCAAATTGGCGATTTTCAGTTCAATATCCTTAACCGATTCTTCAGCCTGCCGGACAGTCATTTTTTCCAAGCCGTTATTAAGAACTTTTATATCGCTGTCAAGACAGAGCAGATCGCCCTCATAATCCTTGATCTGCTGGCGTTTTTCCCGCAAAGTCAGATCCGAAACGATCTTGCTGCCGAACAGCTGTTCATAAACTTCCAGTTCGTGCGAATGACGTTTGAGCCGTTCCTGTGCGATTTCACGCTTGAGTTTCAAATTGCGGTAGCCCGACGGCAAAGGATCAATACGCGTAAGCTGCAATACGATCTTTTTGTTGACCAGAGATTGCTCAAGTTCGGTAATATCATGTTTGATTTTAGCAATGCTTGTCCGTAAAGCAAGGTCATCGTATTCCAGGATCACATCGCCTTTTTTCACCCGATGCTGACTGTAAAAATTGACTTTGCTGACATATCCGGCATACTTGTTTTTCAGCGTTCTCTGACTGCTGCCGCGGACATAACCGGTACCACGGATGACCCGGATTTTTTTGCCTTCAGAATTGATTTTTATTTCCACGGGTCCCGGCACCGCCGGCTGCAGCTGCTTTACACTCCAGGACACAGCAGCAGAAACCACCAGAGCCACCACCGCAGATACACCCCAAACACCCAATTTACTCACAATAAATTACTTCTCAAGCTACAAAATTAAATAAAAAATCTGTTCCGGTTAATTTAATACCTAAAAGCAGTTTTATCAAGTACAACAAACTCAAAAAAATGTTTTTTTCATTATTTTTTACTATTTATTTTACTTGGATATTTTACGGTGTTCCGTTCATAAAAAAAAACGTCTTCGTAGCCTTGGATACGCTTATCTTTTTTCGCCCGCAACAGTCGGGCCAATGCCCAGAGCGAGTATTCTTCATTCAGTTCGATTCCGGCAAAGTTCCGGCCAAGTTTAGCGGCAGTTACCGCAGTTGAACCGCTGCCGGAAAACGGATCAAAGACCATATCGCCGGGATTGGAACTTGCCAGTTGGAATTGGTCAGGCGGCTCCATTCGCCGAAACGCGGCGGATTGCCCCAGCGGGCGTTATTAGAGTATTCACTGGATTTACTTAATGAACGGATACCGAACCGGCTGCGGAAGTGTTCAGGAGCAAGAATTTTTAAGAGCGCTGAATGGTTCCCGGTTTACCTTTGCCCTGTTCGTTGAAAAGGCTGTCGTTGGGGGAGTTGGAATTAATACTTGAAACCAGTGGAATAAAGCCCTTGATGAAGGATTTCAAAAATGAATAAATAGAAATCCTTGAAGCGGCAATGTAAAAATTACAATTCCGATGTCATTCCGGAACTGTGCCGGACGGAAACGGATCGTGACTCCCGATGAAGAAGTCACCTTTACAGATCCGATGGTAACCAGTCTTGCCCGTGCCTTCCGTTGGCAGGCATTGATTGACAGCGGTAAATTTTACAATGTCCATGAACTTGCCAGAGCCATTGACAAAGATGACGGCTATGTTTCACGAATCATCCGTTTGACTTTGCTTTCCCCCGAAATTATCCATGCAATCATCGCCGGGACTTTAGAAAAGGATATCGGCATTGAGCAACTCAAGCAGGCAATGCCTTTGATGTGGGAAGACCAGAAAAAGATGTTCGGCATGGAATAACGGGGAACCGTTTGGCGGCAGGAGAAATCCTGCCGCCTTTTTGCGTTTCAGTGATTTACAAAACTTGAATTTAAACGCTGTTATTGTATATTATGTTTGAAATATGGTGTTTGTCAATGCAGGGAAAATATGAATAACAGTTTGATAAATAAGTACAAAGGTATGCTCTGGGGGCTGGTGGTCGGGGATTGCCTCGGCTCACCGATACAGTTTAGCGGAAAGGATGACCACCCGTATATAAGCAAAATGGAACCGGCTGTCAGCATTTACGGTCGTGATCTGCCCAAAGGTTATTGGACCGATGACTCCTCAATGGCATTCTGCATTATGGAGAGTTTTATTCGGCTGAAACTCTTTGATTTGAACGATATCGCCAATAACTTCATCCGCTGGTACGATGACGGTTTCCTTTCCAGTGTTACCGGTTGGGCATTTGACATCGGTGGTGCAACCGATAATGCCATAGAAAATATCAAAAACGGTTCTCTGGTCAATGGGGATGAAGAAAGTCAGGGCAACGGTTCATTGATGCGTTACGCTCCGGCGTTTATTCTGGAAAGAGAGGGCAAAGGGAAAGACATCTGCCGCAAGGTCAATGATTTGACTCACAATTCCAATTTTGTCCGTGAGCAGATGGCACGTTTGCACGATGCCCTTGAAGCGGCTTTGTCAGAAGAAAAAAGCAGTATAAGCACGCCATACACCGACCGGAAGGATGTTCCCAACTCCGGCTGGTCAAAAGATACCGTTGATGCAGCATTGTGGGCATTTTGCAGCACCGATAATTTCAAGGATGGAATGCTGGCAGCAGTCAACCTGGGCGGAGATTCCGACTCCATCGCCGCCGTTTACGGACAAATCGCCGGAGCGTATTACGGTTATGAAGCCATTCCGCAAGAATGGATCTGCGATGTCAAAGACCATCAATGGGTGGATGACTTTATCAATCAATTTTTGGAGGTGTTATGATGAATATATTTGAAGATATGCAAAAACCGATTTTTGAAAAAAGTCAGATCTGTGTACCGCAGCCCGGTAACCAGTGGGCTGGAAAAATGGTGCTTAATCCGGCAATGATAGCGGATAAAAACGCTCCGGATACATTTTATATGCTTTTCCGTGCAACCGGGCCTTATCCTTCTGCTCAAATTGCAGGAAAGCCATTACCGTATCCGATCTTTCTCGGCTTTGGCGTAAGCTATGATTGTGGAAAGAACTGGGAGTTTGATTTTTCCCGTCCGGCTATGGCTCCGGATTTGAAATATTCTCCGGCAGAACTGTACACAACCGATATTTATGGCAAAAAAGTTTTCAATTATGCCAATGGCTGTATTGAAGACCCTCGGCTTTTCTACTTTGAAGATGCACTGTACCTGACTGTTGCGTGCCGGACATTCCCCCCGGGGCCTTATTGGGAACATGATGATCCGATTCAATGTATGCCTGATTGGGTGCAAAACTCTTCTCTGGGTAGAGCCGTAAAAGAAAATTATACGGTAACCTTGCTTTATAAAGTCGATTTGGATGAACTTAAAAATAGAAATTACGAAAAATCTTTTGCACTTGTAGCGCCTTTGCATCACCCTGATACAAGCGACGACCGGGATGCAATGCTTTTTCCGCGCCGTATAGATATAAACGGAAAAAAGAAAATAGTTTGTATCCATCGTCCGAAATTTCCACAAAATTATGAGATCGGAAAAACTCTTGAAGCCCCCTCCATATTTTTTGCTTGTGCAGATAATTTGGAAGATTTTGCAGATAACAGTAAAGTTGAACGCATTGTTTTTGCTCAAGCTGAATTTCCGTGGGAAGGTAATCGTGTCGGGGTGAGTTTCCCTCCAATTGAACTTGAACAAGGTAAATGGCTGTTGCCGTATCACGGTAAACAAAATGATATTGTCGGTTATACGCAAAGTTTCATGATCCTGCAGGAAAATGAAACCTTGGCTATGGAAATAAAATCCCGTCCATCCGAACGGTTGCTTTTTGCCGATCAGCCCTGGGAATTGGAAGGAGAATTTACGATCCCCTGTTTGTTCAGCTGTTCAGGGATTGTACATCACAACGGAAAACTTTATATGGGCTATGGTGCCGCTGATAAAAAAATCGGTATAGTTTCTGTTGATTTCAATGAATTAATTACCTATCTGAATAATCGTTAAAAGGAAAATTGATTATGAAAAAGTTAT
>JAFVQX010000209.1 GCA_017504585.1 Lentisphaeria bacterium | reverse complement strand
GGTTGGGCTTGTATCGGATCTTCCATTGCATACTCGCTGTCAGAAAGGCGCGAACACTCCCACAAACAGTATTCCGGCAGATTTTCTCCTGCTGCCAGGTAAGCGGCAGCTCCTTGAAAAATATATTTATTTGCCGGAGCCTGGGCGATAAAATCACCTATTTCCTGATTTTTCACCACGTGCGAATGGAGTTTATGACTGCGGAAACGGTCATCACTTAATGCTGTATTGATGAAAAGCGGGATTTTCCGGGCGGCGCAAAGATCAAAAAATTCCTTTGCGCCCTGATAATCCAGCTTATAATTTTCCAGATAAGGCGAAATAAAAACCCCATCCAGACCGCTCATATTTTCCAACTGCTTCAATGCTTCCGGAGTTGTCGGGTTCACCAGCGCAAGGGGCTTTACTGCCGGATAAGCGGCGGCTCTCCCGGCATAACTGGAATTGGCGGCAATCCGGTCGGCGGCGTGGAGTACGCTCAAATCGGGCGCATACAAAGTTGTGTACCCATTGGCAGAGGATTGCTCAACGAGTTCAGCAAGTTCTGCATACTGGTCAAAATAGTCACTTTTGCCCGCAAAGCAGAAGTAATCGCAGGAATCTTCCGGGATTTCCCGGCAGGGGCGACCAGGCGGCATTGCCGGAGCGTGATTTGCCAGCTTGAAAATCTTTACTGCGTTGCGGTACAATATTTTATCCATATCATCTGCCGGAAGTTCCGCGTAAAGCACTTTGGCAAGCTGCGAACCGAAGGATCTGCCGTAAGCATCCGAACCGTAAAGCAGCCGGTCAGCCCCGAAAGCCGCCGCCAGACGCTTGACCATATTGCGCTCGGGATAGCTGCCGGAAACGTCAAAGTACAGGTTCTGCGGAAAGCGGTCAGCGTTTTTGATCGCTTTTCGCCAGCTGCCGCAGGCGTGCGCCGCCACGATCACAGTTTGAGGCGCGGCGTTGGCAAGCATAATGATTTCTTCCACTCCCGCCGCTCCGGGAACTACGCCATCGGTACGTTCAAAAGTATGGATAAGTACCGGCAAATCAATGCGGGCTGCTTCGTGCAGAACGTCAATGGTGTGTGCAAAGCCGTTTTCGGGGGTGCTGAGCGAAATCCAGAGCTTGATACCGCAAGCGGTAGAGCGGTGTTTTGCCAATACACTGCGCCAGTTGTCCAGCTGGGGATTGAGGTAAACCAGATATTCGATTTCGCCATTGCTGCTTTGGGCGGCTTGCTGCAAACGCTCATTGGCGCGGGCAACACTTTCGGCATCGGGATACGCCGCCCAGACGTCGCAGAGGTCGGAGGCAATAAAACGCTCAATGCCGTGACTTTGCATTGCTTGCAACAATCGCTTGATCCCCCCTGCATAATCGGCTGTGGGCTGGGGGTGAACGTGACAGTCAATGATACGCATTTTACTGTACCAGTTCGCGGCGGTTGCGCATATTGACTTTGCGCAGCATATTGCGGCAGACCAGGTAAAGTATGGTTCCGTTGACAGAAGAAACCAGCACCCAGGTCACCGGGTAGGAAATCATCAGATTAAGCATACTCTTGTTGAGCGGAAAAATCAGCAGCACCCATAATACACGGAACGCACAAACCCCCATCAGAGTAACAACAGTCGGTTTAACCGAATGACCCAAACCGCGCAGCGCACCGGTAATAACATCCATAATACCGCACATAAAGTAGGTGCTCATCAGAACTTTAAGCCGCACCATACCCCATTGGATAATATCCGGATCGGGGTTGTAGATGCCCAGCAGTTCTTTGCCGAAAAGTATGCACGTCCACCCCAGTACAAACGCTACTGTCGCAGTACACGCTCCGCAGATGAAAATACTGCGGACAATGCGTTTATATTTGCGTCCGCCGTGATTCTGCCCGGTAAAACTGATGGCGGTATGGTAAAACGAAGAGCACGCTACATAGACGATTCCTTCCAGATTGGATGCCGCTGTATTGCCCGCAATCACGATCCAGCCCAGACTGTTGATGGAGGACTGTATGGAAATATTGGCGATGGAAAAGAACGATCCGTTGATCCCGGCTGGCAGCCCGATACGCACGATCTCTTTGAATGCCGCCCAGTTTATTTTCATCTTTTTCCAGACAAACTTTGTGGCATCCTCTGAGCGCATCAAAGCCCGCATAACCATCACCGCAGCAATGATGTTGGATATCTTGGTGGCGATTCCCACCCCCAGCACGTCCATCTTGCAGACCAGCACAAAAAAGAGATTCAGGAATATATTGATGATCCCGGCAATGGTAATGTAGATCAGGGGCCGTTTGGTATCGCCGGAAGCGCGCATAATGGATGCTCCGAAGGTATAAAACACCACAGCGGGGATCCCCAGACAGCAGATCCACATATAAAGCACTGCATCATTAAAGACTTCTGCCGGAGTGGCCATAAGCCTGAGCATCGGTTTGGTGAAAAGTATGCTGATTACCGCCATAGCCACCCCGCCGTAAAGCGCGACCGCCATCGAAGAGTGGATCACCTGCGCAAGTTTCCTGTCATCTTTGGCGCCGATATAGCGCGCCGCCAGCACGTTGACCCCCGCGCCCAAACCGTAAAAGATGTTCAGGATCAACACTGTAAGTCCATTGGTCGCGCCTACCGCTGCCATCGCTTCGGGCGCGCCGAAACGCCCCAGCACGATCAAGTCAGCAGCGTAAAAAAGCAGCCCCAGAACGTTGGTCAGAATCAGGGGAATGGAAAAACGGACGATCTTTGAAAAAAGCGGTCCGTGGCACATATCTATCTTGTTTTTTTCGGGCACAGCCACAATGACACCTTTCTGAAAAAAATTTGCATTTAAAATACACTCTTAAACAGTTCTTTGCAATTTTTTTTCTTAAAAAACAGCTTATGCCCGGCTGAAGGATTGAAAAAAACTTCTGACAGAGTATATTATTCCAAGTGTAATTTTCAGCAAGGAGAGAGCTATGAAAGTATATGTCCAGACCGATATTG
>JAFVQX010000208.1 GCA_017504585.1 Lentisphaeria bacterium | reverse complement strand
TACAAAAGTTGATCATAAAGATTTTTACTGACCTACCCGTATTGGGAACAGAGCCTTGAGTTTTTAAATGCTCTGCCCCATAATATCTGGAACAGAGCTTTGTTTATATCAATATAATATAGAACTCAAGCAGTGAAAAATCAAGCCTTTTTCAACAAATACAAGTAAAATCAGGTAGGTCAAATTGAAATAAAAAATCCATATATTTTTTTTATTTTTGAATTTATCGGCAGGTATTTGAAATCAGGCTTGCATAAAAAAAATCCCGCATTATATTAACGCAGAATACTTGATTGGTTAAGGAGTTTTTATGCAATTTTCTGTTTATAATGCTGAAAATATTCTTTTATGCAATGATTTTTCAGCGATAACTTGCGATATTCTTCAGCAAAGTAAAGGTTCGCTTTACATCAAAACGCTGATCCCCATTGTGGATGTGATATCGGTTTGGACGCCTTCCATGCTGAGCCTCCCCCCCGCCCGGCTGCCCTGGAACGCGGAGTTTTCCTGCGGTGCAAACACTTCTTACCCCATGTTTGTTTTTCTTGACAGCCGTTATAATGCAGCTTATGCCGTGGGGTTGACCAATGTTATTGACGATTGCCAGTGTTCAGCAAAAATGAATCAGGCTCTTTGCAGTTACGAAATCGTGTTCCACATAGCAGTTACCGCCGAAACCGAACCTTTTGAAATATTTTTTGATGACTCGCATTTGCCCATAGCTGATGTTTTGCAGCTTTACCGCAATAAAATCATGCCGCAACCCCCCACCTATCCTGCCGGAGCGTGGGAGAGTGTGTACTGCACATGGTATGCGGTACACGCCGCTGTAACTTGCGAATATTTACGCAACAACGCTGCCGAAGCCGCCCGTCTTGGCTTTGGCACATTTATTGTAGATGATGGATGGTGTTTCAGCGAAAGCAAACGGGTCACTCCGGAAACACTGCCGGACTGGTACCGGGATATCGGCGATTGGCAGCTTTCGGAACAAAAACTCCCGGAAATGAAAAAGATCGTTGCCGAAGCTCAAAAACTGGGTTTGAACTATATGTTCTGGGTGGCACCGTTTTTTGCCGGACGCCGCAGCCGACTTGCAACTTCAGTCAAGAAATATCTGACCGGACTTCACGAAGGTCAACGCATTATTGATCCGGAAGATAAGGCTGCTATGGAAGAAGTGACTGCTGATCTTTTGAAAATCCTTGCCGGTATGCAGCTTGACGGTTTGAAGATCGACTTTCTTGATACAGTTCTCCCCGATGTAAACGCTCCCCGCAGCCGCAGTGCCAGAAAATATGTGGAAAATCTGGTAAAGCAGATCCGCAAATATAAACCCAACGCCCTCATTGAGTTCCGCCAGAACTATGCCACACCGGCCAATGCGGCACTGGCAACGGCATTCCGGGCGGGGGATGTACCTTTTGACTACATAGACAACTTCAACCGCTGTTTGCAAATCAGATTGCACATGGGCGATAACATTCCAATCCACGCCGACCCGGTCTATTTCAACCGAGCCGAAAGTGTAAAAGCAGTTGGGCGGCACATGATCGCATCATTAGCCGGGGTGCCCATGCTTTCCATGGAGTTAAGCAGTATTTCCGATGAACATAAAAAGGTTATTGCCAACTACATAGCGTTCTACAAAAAACACCAATCGGTATTAAATCACGGCAAATGGAGTTTTGAATTCAGGCAGGGCGTGGCAGTTTACGCCAAAGCAACTCTGGACGATGAAACAGTGATCATTCTTACCGATGAGCTTTTTGCAGAAAAAGCGCTGGAACATACCACAGCCAATACGGTAATACTCAATCTTTCCGGCGAAAGTTTTACAGCCAATGGCAGCGTTTACGATCCGCAAGGCAATGCCGTAAGCGGTCGTCTGGTACCATCCGGCGGCAGAGTGGAATTGAGTTTGTAATTTACTTTGAATTGCCGCTTTGACAGCTTTTTTTCAAATAAGTCCAGGCGGCTTTCAAATTGAATTTAGTTCCTCTGCCCAAAAGATAACTGAAAGCGGTCGCTTTTTGAGATTGCTTATGCCCGTGATCGGCTGCTTGTTTGTACCACTTGAACGCCTTGGCGTGATCCCGGGGCGTACCGATGCCTTGAGAATAACAAAGTGCCAGAGCATATTGAGCTTTGGCGTGTCCCTGTTGAGCGGCTTTATGGTACCAGTTTACTGCTTCGACCTTATTTTGAGCCATACCTTCGCCTTCTTCAAGCATATACCCTAAATTGTATTGAGCATTGACCTGACCTTGAGCGGCTGCCAGTTTGTACCATTTGATCGCTTGAGTAATATCTTTTTTTACACCTTCGCCAGCATGATAACATGCACCGGTAATGAATTGAGCCCGGGCGTGTTCCTGTTGAGCGGCTTTATGGTACCAGTTGAACGCCTGCACGCAGTCCTTTTTTACTCCTGTACCATAAAAAAACATTTCAGCTAAATTGTGCTGGGCTTCGGCATAGCCTTTTTCCGCAGCCAGAGTATACCACTTGACCGCTTCTGCCAAATCCTTTTTTACGCCGTAACCATGCTCATACATATAAGCAATAGAATGTTCTGCCGCCGCATAGCCTTGAGCAGCAGCGAGCTTATACCACTTCATTGCCGCAAGGTAATCCTGTTTGGCTCCTTTGCCGTAATAGCAGGCTTCGCCCATACTGTATTGCGATCCGGCATAGCCTTTTTCTGCGGCGAGCTTATACCACTTCATTGCTTCTGCCAAATCTTTTTTTATGCCTTTGCCTTCATAATAGCAATTTGCTAATTCGTCCATAGCTTCGGCATCGCCATTTTCGGCAAGTTTGCGGTAAAGCTTCACCGCTTTTGCCGGATCAGCTTTTACACCCCAACCTTTTTGGTAACACAATGCCAAATTGAATTGAGCGTCAGGATGACCCTTTTCTGCCGCCAGAGTGTACCACTTGACTGCTTGAACATAATCTTTTTTTACCCCGTGACCATTATAATAGCAAACGCCCAAATTATATTGAGCTTTCAGGTGATTATTTTTGGCGGCGACCTTATACCACTTGACTGCTTGAGTATAATCTTGTTTTACACCTTCGCCATTATAATAGCAAACACCTAAATTATATTGGGCTCTTGCGGAGTTTTTGGCGGCACCTTTTTTCAGCCACTCGATACCTTTTGCCAGATCTCTGGCAACACCTGTGCCATGCATGTAACATAATCCCACGGTACAATAACCTTCAGGATTACCTTGCAAGGCAGATTTTTTGTAACAATGTATTGCTTTAACAAGGTCTTTTTTGCCGTTACAGCCATTTTCGTAACATACGCCCAACTCGTATTGAGCATCGGAGTCGCCCAGATCGGCGGCTTTCTGAAAAT
>JAFVQX010000207.1 GCA_017504585.1 Lentisphaeria bacterium | reverse complement strand
CTTGATCGGCGCGGGAGGCGTCGCAGTAGGTGCGGTGGTGGCATTTGTCATCCAGAGCATTACCAAACAATCGGCAATGGCGATCGCCGCCAAAGTAAAAGCCGAAGCCGGCCGCGAAGCCGAACACATTCAGCGCGAAGCCAAAGTTACCGCCCGGGCGGAGATACTTAAAATGCGCGACGAAGCCGAAGCCGAACTCAAAGAACGGCGCAAAGAGCAATCCAATCAGGAAAAGCGTCTGGTTCAGCGCGAAGAAGCATTGGATAAACGCGCCGCCGGGCTGGAAGAACAGCAGAAGGATCTGGATAAACAGCAAAAAGATATTTCCGCTTTGCGCGAGCGCTTGAGCAATCGCGAGGCCGAACTCGCCGCCAGCATCTCCCGTCAGATCGACGAGCTGGAACGGGTCGCCGGCATGGCGCGGGAAGAAGCCAAAGAGATCCTGCTGGAAAAATTGAAAAACGAAGTGCGCAACGAATCCGGCTTGTTGGTTCGCAATATGCTCGACGAAGCCAAAGAACGCTCCGAAAAAGAAGCCAACCGCATCCTGACCTACGCCATTCAGCGTTACGCCTCGGATTGCACCTACGAACGCACCACCGCCACCATCCCCCTGCCCAATGACGAAATGAAGGGCCGGATCATCGGCCGCGAAGGCCGCAACATCCGGGCATTGGAAGCGGCTACCGGAGTGAATATCCTGATCGACGACACCCCCGAAGCGGTGGTCATCAGCTGCTTTGACCCCATCCGCAAAGAAGTTGCCCGCCAGCTTATGGAACGGTTGATCTCCGACGGCAGAATCCACCCCACCCGGGTGGAAGAACTCACCGCCAAGATCACCCGCGAAGTGGAAGAAGATGCTTACAGTGCCGGCGAACGCGCCGTGCTGGAAACCGGCTTGACCGGGGTGGCGCCCCAGCTCATTAAACTGCTGGGTCGGCTCAAATACCGTTACAGCTTCTCCCAGAACGTCTTGCAGCACTCGCTGGAAACCGCCTACTTTATGGGTGTGATCGCCGCAGAACTGGGCCTGGACGAAAGCAAAGCGCGGCGCATCGGGTTGTTCCACGACATCGGCAAAGCAGTTGACCACGAAGTGGAAGGCTCCCACGCCGCCATCGGTGCGGACATCTTGCGCAAACACAACGAACCCAAAGATGTGGTTCAGGCGGTTGCGGCACACCATGCGGAAGTGGAACCCACCGGTTTGTACGATGTACTTATCAACGCCTGCGATACCTTGTCAGCCTCCCGCCCCGGCGCCCGGAGCGAAACTACTGAACTCTACCTCAAGCGTCTGGAACAGCTGGAAACCATCGCCCATGAATTTTCCGGCGTGGAATCCTGCTTTGCCCTGCAGGCCGGCAGAGAAGTGCGCGTGATCGTCAGCCCCGAAAAGGTTTCCGAAGGCGAAGCCCAGATGCTGGCGCGGGACATCTGCCAGCGGATCGAACACGAAATGAACTACCCCGGGCAGATCAAAGTTACGATCATCCGGGAAACCCGTTCGGTGGAATACGCAAAATAAGGTGCAAAAATGGCTGCTAATGATCTCCCCGGCAGGGTAACGCTGACAGTTGATAAAAACGCGTTGCGCAAAAACTTTGCCAAACTCGCAGAAAAAGTTGCGCCGTGCAGTCTGCTTTCGGTCCTCAAAGCCAACGCCTACGGTACCGGTGCTGACGAAATGGGCAAATTGGTCGTAGAGTGCGGTGCAAACCGCATAGGCGTAGCCGATTTAAACGAAGCATTGGCTATGCAGAAAGCGATCAACAACGCCATACCCGTCCAAATTCTGGGGGTCGTTACGCCCGGTGAATTGCCCGAAGCGGTGGCAAATGATATCGTGCTGCCGGTCAACGGGCTTGAAATGGCAAAAACGATTTCAGCCGAAGCACTCAAGCAGAATAAAACCGTAAGGGTGCATCTTATACTGGATACCGGCATGGGCAGATTCGGCTGGTTGTCGGGCTTTTGCCTTGAGGAGATCAAAGCGGCGGCAAGTTTGCCCAATGTGGTGATCGAGGGGTTGTATTCTCACTTTCCCTGTGCCGGAACTCCCGGCGAAGCGGGAACGGTCGCCCAGATAAATGAGTTTGTCCGGCAATACAACGAACTTGCCGCCAACGATATAGACTTTGCTTACCGGCACATTGCCGCCAGCGACGGCATACTCTGCCAGCACGCCAGCAGTCAAATGCCTTTCAACATGGTGCGGCTGGGACTTTGCTGGTATGGTGTGTGCCGCAACAAAGCCGAAGAAGATATCGACCTGACTCCGGCGCTGAAACTTGCCAGTTGTGTGGGGGCGGTGCGCAAACTGCCCGCCGGATCTACCGTGGGCTATAACCGGACAGTAAAATTGTCATGTGATACCATGGTGGCGACCATTTGTGCGGGGTACGCCGACGGTTTGCCGCTGGCGCTTTCCAATACCGGCAGAGTGTTGATCAACGGCGCAAGCTGTCCGGTGCTGGGCAGAGTTTCCATGGATTACACCATGGTGGATGTGAGCAATGCTCCCGGCGAAATATCCTGGGGAACCCCGGTAACGATCTTCGGCAGCGACGGCAATGAGTCCATTGCCATGCAGGAAGTGGCAAATCACAAAAACACCCATATTCACGAAATACTATGCTCGCTCGGCAGCCGGGTGCGGCGTGTTTATATCGGATAACAACTTTGGAGAATGATTTATGGCAATATTGACTATTGAAGAACTGCGCAGCTTTGCCGCCGGAGCAGTAGACCGGGTGGCACATCTGGGCGAATTTCTCAAGATCGAAGAGCGGCGGGAAGAAATGGCGATGCTCAACGAAAAGATGGCGGCGCCGGATTTCTGGGATCACAAAGAAGATGCCCAGAACACCGTGGCAGCTTTGAGCGCAGCCAAAAATGTGATCGAACCCTACGAAAAAGTCCAGAAAGAGATCGGCGACCTGGATGAACTTATCGAAATGGCAGCCGAAGATGAAGAGATGCTCTCCGAAGTATCCAACATGGTCACTGATCTGCAGAAAGAGCTTGACCAGCTGGAACTGGTGAGCTTTCTCTCCGGCGAACTTGACCACAACAATGCCTATTTCAGCATCCACGCCGGTGCGGGCGGTACGGAGTCCTGCGACTGGGCAAGTATCCTTATGCGTATGTATCGCAGATACTTTGAACGCTGCGGCTGGAAAGATGAAGTACTGGATCTGCAGCCCGGGGAAGAAGCCGGGATAAAAAGCGTCACTTTGAAAGTCACCGGCGAATTTGCTTACGGCTATTTGAAAGCCGAGCGGGGCGTCCACCGGCTGGTGCGTATTTCGCCCTTTGACAGCAACGCCCGGCGGCATACATCATTTTCATCGGTGGATCTGATCCCGGAACTGGGCGAAGATATCAATGTGGAAGTTGAAGAAAAAGATTTAAGGATCGACACCTACCGTTCCAGCGGTGCCGGCGGCCAGCATGTTAATACCACCGACAGTGCGGTGCGTATCACTCACATACCCACCGGTACCGTGGTGGCGTGCCAGAACGAACGCTCCCAGCACAAAAACCGTGCCACAGCTATGAACATGCTCAAAGCCCGTTTGTACGAGCTGGAATTGGAAAAACGCCGCAGTACCGAAGATGCCATCCGGGGAGCCAAAACCGACAACGGCTGGGGCAACCAGATCCGCAGTTATGTTTTGCAGCCCTATCAGATGGTCAAGGACTTGCGTACCGAGGTGGAAACCAGCAATACCGCCGCAGTACTTGACGGCGATATTCAGGACTTTATCGAAGCATATCTCAAGCAGGTACGATAATGGCTGACGAAAAATCCATGCCCAAAAACTATGTCTGTACGGTCAACGACCAGCAGCGTATGCAAATAGAAAATTACTGCCGAGAACACGGCTGGCAATTTTCGGATCTCGCTTACGGGCATTGGAAAGCCGCGGGCAGCAAAATCAATGTGGCGGCGTATAAAAGCGGCAAACTGACCGTTCAGGGAGCCTCCACCGCCGATTTTGTATTGTATTTTCTGGAGCCGGAAGTGCTGCACACCACCGGCTTCGGTTACGACGAACCGGCGGCAGTACTTAAGTGCGAACCCATTACGCCCCACGGCGGGATCGACGAAAGCGGCAAAGGTGATTTTTTCGGGCCGCTGGTGGTTGCCGGGGTCTACACCGATGAAGAGATCGGAGCCAAGCTCGCCGCCGCCGGAGTCTGCGACAGCAAACTTATAAAATCCGATAAAAAAATCTCCGAAATCGCTCAAAAGATCCGCAGCATAGCCCCCGGGAAATTCGCCGTGGTCACGGTAGGTCCCGAAGCCTACAACCGGCTGTATAAAAATTTCGGCAATCTGAACCGGCTGCTGGCATGGGGTCACGCCAAAGTTATTGAAGAACTTCTGGAAAGAGTTCCGGAGTGCCCCCGGATGCTTTCGGATAAATTCGGCAATGAATCGTTGATCCGCAACGCATTGCAGACCCGGGGCAGAATGATCAAATTGGAGCAGGAAACCAAGGCTGAAAGCGATGTGGCAGTAGCTGCGGCAAGTATTCTTGCCCGGGATGGCTTTATCCGCATAATGGCAAAACTTTCGGAAAGCTGCGGCGTGGAACTCCCCCGGGGAGCCGGAAATAATGTGCAAGCCATGGCAAATGAAATCGCTGCCAGAGATCCGGAACTTTTGCAGAAAATCAGCAAGACCCACTTCCGTACCTGGTATCGGGCAATGGGTTTGCCGGAGCCGGAAAAAATTCCGTGGCAGGGGAGATAAAGCCTTATGCAGCTCTATGTAATATCCGGCAGCGATGATGCGGCGGTCAAATCCCGTGCCAATACCCTGATAACCGAATGGCTGGGTCCGGAGTTTGACACTTCTGCTGATTTGGAAATAATCCGGGGCGACGACGAAACCGTTGCGGTCGAAGATAGCTTGAATGAATTTCTGGCGTCAGCCAAAACGCCCCCCTTTTTCGGCGACGGCAAAACCGTCTGGCTCCGCCATTGGAACGGCTTCAAAGTAATGAGCGACAGCCGCAGCACCAAAGCCGGAGAAGCATTGATGAACCGTTTTGCCGAAGAGGTGGTCAAACCCGAACCCATCGAAGGCATCCGCTTACTGGTGGACGGCAGCGGACTTGATGGCAGAAAAACCCTTGCCAAACTCCTGAAAAACAGCGAAAATGTGGAGTTTGAACTGCTGAATCTGCCGGATCAGAAAGCCAAGGACTTTGTCCGTCAGCAGGTAGGATCCATCAGCCAGCAGGCCAAAGCCGCCGGGTACAAGATCACGCCCGATGCCGCCGAATACCTTGCCGCCGCCACCGGCAGCGACATAGCATTGCGCAGCAACGAGTTGGAAAAACTCTACTGCTACACCGCCGACGCAAAAGTCATAACTTTGGATGATTGCCGGGAAGTTGTGACCTTCGATGCCGCCGCCGTCAGCTGGGAGCTGGGTTCGGCATTGAGCGAACGCAACACCGCCGGAGCGTTGGCACTGCTGACACCCATATTGCGGACGCTGAAGAAAGAGAAAAGCTCCGGCAATCAGGAGTTGAGCTTGCTTTGGAGTGCCGCCGGAGCCTTTACCGATATAGTGCAGACCAAAAGCTACATGCAGGAGCTGAATGTACCCAAACACTTCGGCCCCAACTTTTTCAGCCAGCTGGACAGCTCGTACAAAGAGCGTTTTCCCAAAAACAAACTTTTGAGCTATCACCCCTACCGGGCATATAAGCTGTGCGAAAGTGCCGCCCGCTGGAACTCAAAATCGCTGGCAAAGGCGTTGGATCTGATCGTGGAAGCTCAACGGAAGATGGTTTCGGGCAGCGATGCACTGCTTACACTGGAAAAACTGGTGATAGATTTGGGGAATTGCTGAATATGAATGATTTGCCGCTTATAACCATTGGCGTATCAACCTACAACCGCAAAGATTATCTTAAACTCTCGCTGGATTCGCTTTTGGCACAAACCTACCCCAACTGCGAAATCATCGTTGTTGACGACGGCTCAAGCGACGGTACCGGCGAAATGGTCAAAGAGTGCTATCCCCAGATAAAATATGTTTATCAAACTAATGCGGGGGATGCGGCGGCAAAAAATCATGCGGCAATGCTGGCACAGGGCGAGTATATCGTGTTCAATGACTCCGACGATATTTTTCTGCCCGACGCGGTGGAAAGATTGTATAACGCCATAAAAGATAAAGAAAAAAATGCCTGCAGTTACGGTACTTACATAACCATCGACCCGGAAGGCAAAGAACTGCCCACCAAGCGAAAAGTGCAACTCTATCCTTCGGGCAGCATCACCCGGGAGCTTATCGGACACATTCTGGTAAATTGCACCGCAACAATGATGCCCCGGCAGCTTTTTCTGGCAAACGGCGGCTTGGGCAATATCCGGCAAGTGGCGGCAGATTATTCGCTTTATCTCAAATTATCGCTGCAAAGCAATTTTTACGCAGTGCAGGAACCGGTTTTTCTGCGGCGGCGGCACAGCGGCAATGTATCCCAAATCAATTATGCCAAACAGAAAGTTGTGCTGAATGTTTTGGAAAAATTCCTTGCCGAACACCCCGAAGTGCAAAACCGTTACCCACGGGAAGTCAAAAAACGCCTCGCGGATCTCAATAACAAACTCTGCCGCGAAGCGCGCCGGGAAAAACTTTTTGCCGAAGCAAAAATGCACGCCAAACTGGCGTACAAGCTCAAGCCCACACTGAAAAATTTCTGCCGATTGCTGGGGCTGTAAAAAACGCCGATAGACGGCACCAATAGCCTATATGTACTGTTGCATCGGTTGACGCAATGCCAGTCGGCCAAGTCCGACCTGTCCGACCTGTCCGACCTGTCTGACAGCGCCATCAACCGTACCGCCCGCTTGCCACGGCGTCGCGGTGATAGTGCTGATCGGGCGCGAGCGCCTGCACATCGCGCGGTGCGT
>JAFVQX010000206.1 GCA_017504585.1 Lentisphaeria bacterium | reverse complement strand
CATCCTCCTGATTCACAAAATACAGATTGCCAAATATAGCATCCGTCTGTTCATCAAAGGAAGCAGCTACATCTGCCAACACCCTATCATCCATAAACAAGTCATCCGAGTTCAAGATGCCTACCACATCCCCTGTAGCCATACGGATACCTTTGTTCATCGCATCATACAGTCCTTTGTCTGGTTCCGAAATCCACTTCATCCGTCCTTGAAACAAAAGCTCATATTCCTTAATAATCGATACCGTATTATCCTTCGATGCACCATCCACGATGATGTATTCAATATCAGAATAAGTCTGGTTGAGAACAGATTTAAGTGTATCGGGAAGAGTGGAGCTACTATTGTAAGTAACTGTAATTAGAGAAAGTTTCATGATATAATTATCAATGTGTATTAATCCATTCTATGGTTAATCTATTAGCTTCCATTCGATTAAATGGCAAATTGGGAACTAATCTTTTCGTACGTTCCAAATCCATTTTATTATCAGTCTGCATATTCTTCAATCTGAATGAAGTCATAGGAAATGAAATCTTTATTGTTTGAAGTACATCTCCTACAATAGCTGCACATTTAATCATAAAAGAAGGTATTCTTCGTATCTTTTTAGAATATACATTGGCTATTTCATTTGCCCAATCTTCAATACAATAATATTCGTAATCACCTATATAGAATATACGATCTTCATACTTACATGAACTAGTATCAATTTTAAGCAAACTTATAATTTCATGAACTGCATTACCAACGTAACCATAAGTTTTATAAATCAATGCTGGATGGCAAAGTTGATCACGCTATGGTTGGTTACGGCCGCAATCTCAAAGCTCTGATCGCTACGCAAAAAGCACTGCCCAATACCAAGATGATCATCGGCGAACTCTATTACCCCTACCGCACAACTGAGCGGTTCAAAACGACTTACAGTACGCCTTCCAATCTGATGCGCCGTGCCTGCGATGCCGATGGCGGTATTCTGCTCTATGCTTATCAGACTCTGGACGGCAGAACCTTCCACGCCCTGGGCGAAGTGACCCGTACCGTGGCAGAATATGAAGAATTTTTCACCTCTGACAAACGCTTTACCGATATGCTCAGTGTACGCGGTTTTTCCGAACCCGAATACGAAGTTCTGGGCAACGGCAAGGGCGATTACCTGGTGGTGATCCTCAACCAGACCCGCAGCAGCCGCAAGTTTGATGCCAAGTTCAAACTGCCCAAAGGCAAGGTCCTGGTGGATGTCAAAACCGGCAAACTTGTAAAAGCGGAATTTGCCGGTTCGCTCAAAGGCGGCGAATTTGCCGTCTACAAAACCCGTTGAAGGAATAAATTATGCTGAATTGTGCAGATTTGGTAAAGGCACTCAAATTGCCCGACTCCAATATTGAACTTTTTGAAAGCTGGAATTACAGTTTGCTGCCCGAGCTTCTGCCGGAAGAATCTGTTCTGGCGGCGAGTGCGCTGAAAGGCGGTTTCATTGCCGGCAAACTCCCCGCGTGTGATTCCCGCGCCGAACTCCTTGACCGGCTGGAAACGCTGGCGGAAAAGGTATTGGAAAATCCGGCATTGATGGATTATTACCTTTTCTGCAATGCGTTGGCTTTTAACGAGCTGGCGAGCCACAAAAACTTCCGTCCGGTTCAGCTGCCTTCATTGGATGAGCTGCTGGGCGGGGTTGAAAGCAAACTCTGGGATCTGCTGCTTTACTTCGGAGCCGCTGCCCAGTGGTTTGAAACCTACCGCAAGCTGGGCATTCCGGAAGAATACGCTGCCAGTATAATAGAGTCCCTGCCGCTGGTTTTGAAAAATTACCGGGAAATGAACGGCTGCTTCGGCTATCCCCGGCAAACTCTGCACTGGCTGGGGCATTATGTGCAGGGTACCCTTTTCCGCATCGGCAGATTTGAGTATATGGTGCGGGAAGCTGCGCCGTGGGTACCGCTGGCGTTCCGCAGCAATAAAACCGGTCAGGTGGTGCTGATGGCGCGCCATAACTGGAAAATGCGGGGCAACGGTCTGCGGCTGCCGCTGGATGAACCATTTGCCAAAGCCGATTACAGCACCCGTTTGCTGATGACCGATAAGTTTGTGCGCGGCACTTACATCGCCCCCACCGGTTTTGCGATGCTGGATAAAGAGATAACTCTGGATCTGGAAGAGTTCAAACCGATGTGGCAACCCGGTCAGCTGACTGCCGAAATCCATATTCCCGGCGGCGGCGGTATGACTATGGAGCGTTGTCAGACATCACTCAAAGAGGCGCGGGAGTTCTTTTTGAAATACTTCGGTTGGAAAACCCCGTTTTTCTGGTGTGTCAGCTGGGTATTCAACCCCGATATTGCCGCCGAACTGCCCGAATCGAATATTGCGAAATTGCAGAAACGCGTCTACCTGGCACCCCGGGATTCCACCGGGGATTCCGGCTTGGGCTTCGTTTTCGGCAGAAGCGACGGCAACTGGCTGGATTATCCCGAAGAAACCTCTTTGCAGAGAGCATTCAAACGTCTTATAACCAAAGGTATTCCGCTCAAAAACGGCTGTATGTTCATTGATGATGCCGGAATTGATGCCTTTGAAGTTGACTTTTACCGAAAGAGAACAATAAATGAATCAGAATCTTATCAATGAAGCCCGGGAGAGTGCTTTTCGCGGATTGGACTTTTTTGTCCGCACTCAAAGTAATTTTCCCGGCAGTGCCGACTGCGGTCGTTTTACCAATATAGCCAACGTTAAGACCGGTGATCCGCGCTACCTTACCAGCAACTGGCTGACCGGTATTCTTGCCAGCACTATGCTCGATGCGTGGAAAATGACCGGCACAGAAGAATATCTTAAAGCTGCCAATGATGCGATCCGCTACATTTACAGTTTGCAGGAACTCGCTCCGTGGCGGACACGCACTTACGGCGCCATCCACGAAGTTACTCCCCAGCGGGACGGAGCACACCCCCGGGATGGACTTTCGGCGGCGATCGCACTCCTGGATCACGCTTTGTTGACCGGCAATGATGAATCAATGCAGCGGGCGGTTCTCTTTGGCGAATGGTTTATCAAATACGGTATGGAAAAAGGCTATCCTTACTGGACGATCCGTTTTGATGATCAGCCGTGGGAGCCTTTCTGGCACGGCAGTTTCCACTCCGGCAGCGCGTACTTTATGGCGCGGCTTTTCAAGACCACCGGCAAAGCGGAATTTCTGACGGCAGCCAGGCAGATACTGGACTTTTACAACGCCAAACTGATGGATGAAAAGGGCAATGTCACCGTTATCCGTGAGCACGATACAATGAAAAGTCTGGATGACCGTACCGATTTGCCCAAAGCCCCCATCGGCTGGATTATGATGCACAAATACAACGATGACTTCGGCGCATTGGCAAATATGACCGTGGGGAAAATCACCGGCGAAGAAGTTTATACGCAGAAAGCGATGTTGTTTCTGAACCGGATGCGGGAAGTTCAGCGCGCTGACGGCGGCTTCGGCCCCGATTGCTGGACCGACAGCATCCCCAACGCCGCCGGTATGATCCTGATCGAACTGATGAGTGCCAAAACTCTCGGCTTGCTGGATGATTCTTACAACGATATGGCGGAACGCTCCGTCAAATATCTGATGAATTGCCAGGTGCCGGAAGATAATGAATTTTTCAAGGGCGCATTCAACGGTATGACCGATAAATATCTGGTGGATAAAGATTACTGCAATGCCCGCGCCGGAGCCTACGCCGTAATGGCAATGCTCCGTTTCGCCGGTGAAAAAGTGACCACCTTTACCCCGGAAATATAAAAAGGAGCCAATATGCGCCGGTACAGCGATGCGGAATGCCGTAAATTGTGGGATGAAAAATTTACATTTTTCTGGTACAATGAACCGCAGATTTTCCAATGGACCCAAAGCGATTTTGATGAACACGCCCGTCAGATGGCGGAAGCAAACATCACTTGCGTAATGACGTTCAGCGTTACGCACTTCCGCTGGACGTACCATAAATACAAACGTGAAATTCTCCAAGCACTCCGCAAGCTGACCGCCGCTTGCCACAAATACAATATAACCGTGGAAGAACACCACAGCTGCCACCTTACTTACATAGCCCGGAACGATGAAGATTTGCAGCGTATCAAAAACTATTTTGTAATGCACGAAAGCACTTTTGAAGGCTTTCCCGGCATTGTGGAGGAGTTGAAAAATCATCGCACCGTGGATGGCAAAGATATGCGTGACTGGCTGCAAATCAACGGCAGCACCGGCTTGCCGACGGAAACGGGCTACATTGGACACGCCTTCTGCTTCAACAACCCCGATTACCGGGAAGCATATTTTAATTATGTGCGGGAATTGGCGGAGTGCGGCATTGATTCGCTTTTAGCCGATGATGTGCAGTATTTCGGCGACGGTCAGGCGTGCACCTGCCGCTATTGCCGGGAACGGTTTGAAAAAGAGTACGGTTATACTTTGCCCGATCCGGAACATTGGAGCGAATTTTTCAATCATTACGAACGGCCCGACTTTCTGGCGTGGCGGCGATTCCGGTGTGATTCCACGCGCCGTTTTCAAATTGATTTGACGGAACTTTACCGGGAACTGGGGTTGTCGCCCTACCGGGCAAATTACCGTTCCACGCTGCTGATGCGCGACCCGACTGCCAATACATTTACCAACTCAATGGAGTTCTGGGCGCAGACTTTTCAGGAAAATATGTTTTCCAGCTCCATACGTTATTCGTGGCCGATTTTTTACTGCGAAGCGTTGGTGCAGCACTCGGTGGGCGAGCGCAAAAATGCGCCGTCAATGTCGCTCTTTTACCCCAGGTGCTACGACCAGTATTATATGGCGTGGGCATTGAGCCAGTCGTGGGGGCAGCTGCCATTTCTCTGTCCGGAAGGCAGCAATATGATCGCGCAGGATAAATTTTTCAACAATTATGAAAGCCGTTACAGCCATATTTTCCGCGAAGTGCATAAAGTGCCGGATTTCGGTCTGCTGCTGTCGCGGGAAAGTATTGACTATACGCAGGATGCCAACCCGGATACACTCAATATCCTGCGCTGTTTTATGCAGGGAGCGTACTACACCAATCTGACCGCTACGGTGGTGAGCGAAGATGAAGATCAGAGCGCATTTAATGTGCTGAAAGCGATTTTTCTCTGCGGAATCACCCGCGTATTGCCGGAAGTTCTGGAAAAACTGACCAATTACGTCCGGCAGGGCGGCAAAGTTTTTGTGGTGGGCAAATTCGGAACTGTTTCCGCACCGGCAGATGAAGCGGTACAGAAATTTCTGCAAATGCCGGGCGTGAAAGTGTGCAATGAGTTTGACCTTTCGGGCAACTTCCAGTTAGGAGCCCACATTCCCCAACTGTACGATCTCAACCAGACCCGCCCCGCCGAAGCTGACCGAACCGCAGAATTGCGGGAGTTCGGGCAAAAAATCCGCGCCGTACTGGGATTCAAACCAACTGTGGAGACTGCGCCGCAGGGCTATCTGACCACACTTTACCGTACCGGACGCAAGGAAAATACGTTGACTCTGCACCTTTTCAACAGCAACGGTTTGATCCAACCGGAAGGCACGGAACTTTCGCATAAAGATATTATCGGTAACTTTGTGCAAGATGCGCCCCGCAATCCGGAAGCAATGGAGATTGTTTTGAATCTGGACAATATAAAATCTTGCCGCCTTTACACCCCTGAACAGGCGCAAGTCATTGATATAAAAGTAAACATACTCAACGCGCAGAGCGTGATCGTTATTCCGGAAGATACCTTTGCCGGATACGCCGTACTGGAACTGACGTTGAATGATGCGGAATAAAAAGGCAGAAGCTTACCACCTTACATATACACCAAAAGCGGAACAGGAAAGCGGATTTTCGCCGTGGCAACGCAGTTCGGGTGCGCTGCTTTTCAATCCTTGGGCGGACGCCTGTTTGCCGCTCGGGAGAGTACAGACGTATACAGACTTTTACGGACTGGTACGGACTGGTACGGACTCTGGCGGATGTTTCAACAGCCGCCACTATCGGAGAGTTGACGCTCGTTGTGGGCGGTGTAGGGCTTGTGGGCGGCATCTGCCGCCAGTATAAGACTCTGCTCGCACCGCACCGCCGCCCGTTGGATTGTTACCGCCGCCTCCGTACCCATCCGTACCCTGTACCAGTCGGCGGGCAGACAGCGTTATTTGAGCACGATAAAGATATTACTTTCGCTGAACGTAGTTTTAGTCATAGGTTCTGCGTGTCCATCGGAAAATCCGACATTGGCATGATTGGCGTGTCCCCACCAAATTGTATAGTAAGGCCGGGTTGCAGCGTTACCTGAACCATCCCAATTTCCGTTACTGTTTGCCGTGCCACGCTTG
>JAFVQX010000205.1 GCA_017504585.1 Lentisphaeria bacterium | reverse complement strand
GTTTTCGAGCAACCTATATATACTTCTTTGTTGTTCCCACAGGTATTGCGGTGATATGCACTTTTTGGTTCAGTATTGGAGGAATAAAAGATATGTTCCGTCTTTTTAAAGACTTGCAAACCAGGTCCAAAATCAATATTGAGGACAATGGACGCGTTGATCACGAAACATATTTGAAGGATTAAATGATCTAAACCAACCTGATACGACGGTTCCGAAGGCATATAAATTGAATACAGCAATCAGACTGGTTGCTGTCCGCAGGAATCAACGTTATCGTGTTTTCAAATTGCCGATCAGCACACGAACAGCAGTACAAAGAAAAAAGCCTGAGTTCCAAATATCATACCGGAACTCAGGCTTTTTCATAAATTTACTTACTGTCAGCCGATATTTCCGGCTTGAAAACTGTTGTCCAGTTCCGCAATTTTCGGCAGCCAATTGCGGTATTGGTCAAAGTCGAATTGCGGATTGCCGCACAATGCGTGATTGCAGCCTGCTGTACCGTCAGCCAACTGCCATTTGATAAGCAGCATCCGCTTTTGTGTGGTACAGACTTTCGCCGAAGCCAGCACTTTCAGATCCCCCGGAGGCAGAGAGAATTTGCCTTCGGCAAAAACAGTATCAGTATCGGCATCTTTTATCTGATAACTGCCTTGTTGGAGCAGATTGGAATCATTGCAAACCACCACTTTCTGCTGCCAACTATCCGGCTCAAGCACTTGCAGCAAAACCGGCTGCTGCAGACGTTTTATATAGTAATAGGCAAGTTTCTTTGTCCAGTAATAATCCACAACCGCATCCGAAAACTGCGGCCAGCAGTCACACAGATTCCACCAGAGCAACCCGGAACATTTCCGGCGAGAGCGTACCAGCTCAATAAAATATTTTTTTGCTTCGGCCTGACAAATCTGACTGGCAATAGTAAAATCTTCCAGTTGATCAGGAATTCTGCCGAACATTTCCATGATCTGCTTTGCCATCAACTCGGTGCGGTAGTTTAAGCCCAAGTCGTCCGGCAGATAGGGATTGCTGGAGTGAAAATCCCATTCAACATTGTTTTTATACGGCCAAACTCTTTCTGGCGAAATAAACTTGCGAATGCTCGCTGCCGAAGGACAGCCGTGATAACCGATTTCGCTGATAAACGAAGCATGAGTGTTGCGGTAAAAATCGCTTTTGAAATAATCCCGCGGGCCCCAGAGATGCTGTTCCGACGCCTGCAGCATCGGATCCGGAACTGATTTGTCGTGTGCCCGTTCGACCGCCGCCGGCGAAAACCACGGCGAACTCGGCAAATACGCCCTGCCGGGGTCCTGTTGCCGGCAAACTTCAAACAGCACGTTGCGGGTAAGCAAGTTGCAATTGGGGTTCTGCGGGATCCCCCAGTTGAAAGTGGCGGCATCACATTCATTATCTCCTGCCCACAATGCAATACTGGGGTGGTGACGCAAACGTTTGACCACACATTCGGCTTCTATGCGGATACGCTGCAGAAATTCTTCGTCATTAGGGTAGACTGCACAGCCGAACATAAAGTCATGCCAAAGCATGATCCCTTCTCGGTCACAGCGTTCATAAAATTCATCAGATTCATAAATCCCGCCCCCCCAGATACGCAACATATTGCAATCCAACTCGCAAGCCATATCCAGCAGTTTTGCTGTCCGTTCAATGTCCTTTGAGTGTAACGCATCAACCGGCACATGGTTGCAGCCGAAAATCCTTACTGGTACATTATTGACGATAAACTGAAAATCCGGATCAGGCGAATCCGTCCAGACGGCATCGGCTTTAAGTTCGATTTTGCGGATGCCGGTGGTGAAGTTTTTTTCGGCAAGGACTTCACCGCTGGAACGGCGTTTCAGGGAGGCTTTTACTTCATACAGATTTGCTTCGCCATAATGACGTGGCCACCACAAACGGGGATTTTCGATTTCTATAATGACCACACCTTGGGCCGACCAGACTGCCGCTTCGCCGTGCCAGTGGGAATCTTCGCACTGGCCATCTACACTCAAGAACAAATCTTCAATATCATATTCCGGAGTTTCGATCTTGTAACTGTATAGCATTCGGGCACGATTTTCCTGCAAACTCGCCAGTTGCAATGCACTGTCGGCGATCCGGAATGCGGGGACTTCCTGCAATTTTATTTGGCGGAAGATCCCGCCCAATGCCAGACGCGGGGTTATATCCCACCCCCAGCAGTGTGCCGGTTTGCGGATTCTGGATACTTCGTAGTTAAACGGATAAGCACTGATCACGTTGGCATTCATCGGATACTTCCGAAACACATTATTGGCACTGGCAATATGCACTGCCAGGCTATTTATGCCCTTGCGTAATATATTACCGGGCAAGTGGAACCGGTGGGGGATCAGGGCATTTTCGGAACTGCCGATCTTTTGAGCGTTGCAAAAAATCGTGGCACAACAGTCCACTCCATCACAAACCAGTTCCAGATCACGTTCAAATCCGTCATATTCAAACTCCAGTTGATAAATCCATTCATAGAATTCAAATTTACGCAAGTCTTTGGCGTGCAATTTTATATAAGGATCGTTGATTAAGCCGTTTTTCCACAGATCAAGCTCAATATTACCGGGCACTGTCGCTGGTATCGTAAACTCCGCATCAGTAAAAATACCGGGAGGACAACCACACTCTTTCCGCCCGGATAATTGCCAACTGCCGCTTAAATCCAATACAAAATTTTCCATTTGCATAATACGCTTCCTTTGAGGGATAGTGTTAAGTCCATTTTTATTGCGCTGGGATTAATATACTATCAAACTGTGCGAAAATACAAGCAAAAATCTTGCATAGATCTCCAAAAAAATCAAATTTTTATAATATGTTCTTTGATGCTCCATGCCTTTATGACGCCCCTATGAACGAAAGACGCAAATATGTTGCAGTCTAAAATCAAGTGTTGCCGCAACTATAATCATGAATGTACTCCTTTCTTGGCAATAAAAAACTTGAAAGTACAAATGAAATGTACGATCTCATTTCAAAATGATTGAAGAGAAGCGACGGAGGGCGAGCGCGTCCGGCTTTGGCCCGAAGGAAAGACGCCAAGCGCGGAGTCGCATCAATACGAGTCGCCGTTCGTCGAGTGGTTTGCGCCGTCGAACAAGACGACCGACGCGGTTCTGATCCTGACATGCGGCGGTGGCTACAATAGCTGCTATT
>JAFVQX010000204.1 GCA_017504585.1 Lentisphaeria bacterium | reverse complement strand
TCCCCTCGCGCTCCCCTTTCCAAAAACTTTCGCCGGAATTGCTTTTGTTAAAAAAACAAAAGCAATTCCAATTTATTTTACACAGTTTTTCGACAACCATTCCTGCCAGCAATGACTGCATCTAACTATCCAAGAAGAGACTCTTCCCCCCACCTACTATTGCGCTAAAACAATATAAAAAAGCCAAGCGTGTTCAAGACTGCCACTGGCGGCCCGCTTGGCTTCCCGCGTTTACCGTCACCCCAAAGCGAACAGTTGGCGGCATTGACAATGGCATCGACTTCCAATTTTGTAATGTCGGCGGTTATTATTTCGATCATATTATGCTCCGATTTTCTGATTCCATTAAAAAATAGTGTGCTTTTAATGCAAAATCAAGTTCAGATGTGGAATAATTCTGCAAAAATGCGGGACAATGTCAAATTGCTTTGATATTATTCCGAACATTGTTCCGCATCATGGGAAATTTATGCGCGGTTAAATCATCAGCAAAGATTGATTTATATATGTTTTATGATATATTAGTGCAATGTAATAATATCAATAAAAAAACTAATGTTTTACAGAAATAGAATAAAGATGACTCTCAAGGACTATTGTAAACTGAATAACAAAGAACGTTTGTTGAAAGAATGGAGCCATCTTCGAAATGGTAATGTAACGCCCAATGATATAAGTTGGGGTAGTAATAAAAAATTTTCATGGCAATGTTTGGCTTGTGGATATGAATGGACAGCAAGAGTTGCTGATAGAACCAGAGGAAATACAAGCTGCCCTGCTTGCGCAGGAAAAATACTTATTTCAGGAGTTAATGATTTAGCATCACAATTTCCTGAAATTGCCAAAGAATGGCATCCGACAAAAAATGGGAGTTTATCGCCTATGGAAGTGAAGGCTAATACTCTCAAAAAGGTATGGTGGCAATGTTCACTCGGTCATGATTTTCTACAATCAATTAATTTGCGAACAAAGCGTAACTATAAATGTCCTTATTGCAGCAATCAAAAAGTTCTGTTGGGATATAATGATTTACACTGTAAATATCCAGAGATAGCAAAGGAATGGCATCCTACAAAAAATGGAGTTTTAACTCCTTCTGATTTAACTTACGGAAGTGGAAAAAAAGTGTGGTGGATATGCCCAATCGGTCATGAATACCAAGCTGTTATCAGAGACAGAGGAATCGGAAATACTAAATGCCCTGTTTGTAATGCCAGAAATACAACATCTTTTCCTGAACAGGCCATTTTTTATTATGTTAAGCAATTCTATGCTGACGCAATCAACAAATATAGTGAAATATTTGATACGTCTATGGAATTGGATATTTATATTCCGTCATTGCAAATTGCAATTGAATATGATGGCTCAGCGTGGCACAAGACTCAAGAACATCATCAACGAGAACGAAAAAAATACAATGTTTGCCAGACAAATGGGATTTTTTTAGTTAGAATCAAGGAATGTTGCAAAATAAAATGGAACGATGCCGCAGATAAGGTATTCTATCTTTCTAAAGTAAAAAGACATAATTTGAGAGAATTAGAAAAAGCTATTAAGTGGTTGTTGAGCATGCTCAATGTTAAGGATGGTGCGGATGTTAATTTAAATAGAGATAAACATAAAATATTGAGATATGTTTACAGAATAGACAACTCTTTAGCGGATAAAAGACCTGATGTTGCAGCAAAATGGAATTTTGAAAGAAATGACTATCTAAAGCCAGAAATGTTTAGTGTCAGTTCCAATGAAATTGTTTGGTGGCTGTGTCCTGAATGCGGCAATGAATGGCAATGCAGCATAAACAGTATGACCCGAAAAGGTCGTTTGGGGTGCCTCGAATGTTCTAAAAAAATAAGAGGAAAAACTTTTACAAAAGGAATTGTCGCTAAAATCGGATCGCTGGCAGAAAACATGCCTGAATTAGCCAAAGAATGGCATCCAGAAAAAAATGGTACTTTAACACCAAATGATATTTCTGCGGGAAGATTTAAGCCAGTCTGGTGGTTGTGCTCAAAGTGCGGATATGAATGGCAGGCAAGCCCTAACAACCGAAAAAAAGGAGTTGGGTGTCCATGTTGCTACGGCAGAGTTCCCCAAATCGGAGTAAATGATTTAAAAACTACACACCCGGACATTGCCAACGAATGGAATTATGAAAAAAATGGCGAGTTGCGCCCTAATATGGTGAAGCCGGGGTCTGGACGTAAAGTTTGGTGGAGATGCCAAGTGTGTGGCAATGAATATTTAGATATTATTAGAAAAAGAACTTCCAGAAAAAACAAAAATAGTTGTCCAAATTGTAAAAGCAAGAATTAAAAAAGAATATTTTTATATTCTCCTCCCACAATATTCACGCTTAAAACGGCAGATTTTTTATGTTTTCTCACTCAACGTGGAGAACAATTTTTACCTCCACCAATCAACCTTTATCGGGAACAGCGCGTTTGCTGAAAAGCTTTTCCCAGGTTTGTTTCATGGTTGTTGGGCGGTCGGTTACTACCGAAGTTGCCCCCATCTTTACTAATTTATGCAGATCCCACACATCGTTGACTGTCCATACGCTTACTTCGTAACCGGCATCGATGATGTTTTTGATAAATTTGGCATCGTATTTTATACGCTTATCCGATGCGCCGAAAGAAAATCCGGTGCATCCAATGGCTTTGAGCCGCGCCAGAATATTTTTTAATGCCAAATGCGCATCGTAACTGGGTGCTTTCATGCCCAACCGACGGCAATCCCCCAGCCCCACAATAAGCATATTGCGCATACCCGGAACTTTTTGGTTGAGATTTATGAGCATTTCTTCGTAAAACGACACCACCGTTACCCGGGAGCGGTCGATATTATACTTTTTCATTAAATCACGCAAAGCGTAAGGGAAGTTGGCATCGACTGAATTCTTTTTCAGCTCCAGCAGCACATAACTGTTTTTGGGCATGGCAGCAAAAAAATCTTCCAGCAGCGGCGGTTTTTCGTCTTTGAACATGGGGTGTTTTTTACTGCCGATGTCGATTTTTCTGATCTCATCATAAGTAAGTTTATTCACCCGGCGTTTATCGTTTGCCATCTTGAAAAAGTCGGAATCATGGAAACAGATAAGTTTGCCGTCAGCAGTAGTTCTGACGTCGATTTCCACTCCTTGCACACCATTTGCCCATGCCGCCTTATAGGCTGACATGGTGTTTTCCAACCCCAGTTCCCGATCGCCCCGGTGACCGTAAAAAATCGGCATCTTAACTTCAGAAGCCGCCACGCACCCAGCCAGCAGCACAATTGCCCAAATCGCTGAAGATTTCTTTAACATATCAAATCCTTATACCATATATATAAACTTATTTTTGAGTACGCGCTTTTTTCAATGCCGGCAGTTCTTCGGCTCCGACGATATCCATATTGAGTTCTCTTGCGTGCTTGAGCAAGGCTTCCAGCATTTCTGTCGGCATGTGGATACTCCGTGCCCCGGGTTTGATGTTGTGCGAGAAAAACACGATCAATGCATCGCGTTTATGCGCTTCGGTCAGCAATTCTTTGAGCTTGTTCAGATCGCTTTTGTAATATGTGCCGATGCCGCCGCCGCCCAGTACCATCTTGTCCGGCAATTCAGCAAGCGGGGTAAAGATCGGCTGTTTGCTTTTGCCCCAGCCGGCGCGCAGATAGTCAAAGTATTTGAACAACGCCTGATCGGTTTTTTCGGTGCGGCGGTTGTTGGGGTATGCCATACTGCGGACTTTGATATTGTATTTTTTGCATGCTTCCAGCTGGGGGATTATCTGGTTGGCAATGTATTTATCCATATCCCAGTTTTTGGGCAGCGGATCGGCATTGCGGTGCGAGCGGGTGTGCAAGCCTACGGTATGCCCGGCGGCCTGCAGTTTTTTCATGACTTCAGCTTTTTCTGCAGTTATCTCCCGGACGATAAAAAAAGTGGCGTGGGCATCGTATTTTTTGAATATACTGTCGGCTTTCAGCCATTGATTGCCAAAGTAATCGTCGAAGGTAAAACAGACCGCCCCCCGACGCGGTGCGGAGGCAAATGAGTTATGGCAAAAAAACAAAGTGAACACTGTCATAAGCAGTAACATAAATTTTTTCATAATAAAAATCTCCTGTTGATCATGTCATACTATAACACAAGAAAAAAAATATTACAAATCAGGTTGTCTATCTATTTTATATTTTCACTGTATCCAATGCCGGTTTATACAAGATATTATCGCTGGCGGGCAAAATCATGCTTCAGCAACCATTAACACTCCAACTGCTTGTTTATAAAACACATACGTTTATCTTTCCTTGTTTTTTGTCTGATAAAACCATGATTTTTTGCACTTGGGATTTGCTTTTGGGGTTTTTCCCGGTTAAATTTACTGACAGAACAAATTTTTGGCTGGATTTTTTTATTTTATGAACAAGCGGATCTGGAAATTGCCCCGTTATAAAGTATTGCGCAACATCATTGCGCAAGATATTGCTGTGGGCAAATACCCTGCCGGCAGCCAGTTGCCCGGCACCCGGGAGTTGTGCAATATATACAATGTAAGCCACAATACTGTTGAATTGGCGATCCGTTTGCTTGCCGAAGAAAAACTTATCCGCTGCCGCAAAGGTACTCTTGCCAAAGTATTGCCGCCACGGCAGAAAAACAATCTCTGGATAGCTATTATCGGCAGTAATCCCGATGGTGATATATTGTATAACTATCAGGAATCGCCCTGGTTCTGGACCATTTGCAACGAGATCACCAGCCGTTTGCTGCGGGATGGCAATGTGGCTCTGCAGCTTTCGCTATACGGCAAATTGCAGGAACATTTGAGCAAAGCCGATGGCTTTATTGTGATCAAAAGCAACGCCGTAGCTGATAAATTGCGGAATTTGCCGGAAAACAGCTTGCCGCAGGATCTGCCATGCGTATATATCGATCCCCGGGCGGTTCCGGTTGCCGAAAACACTATAAAACTGGATTATTCGGCAGCTTGCCGGAAGATCGCCACCTATTTTATTGCCAGCGGAGTTCAGCACTTTCTGGTGCATGATATTATTGATGAATTTGACGATGGCGGCGAAACCTGCTGCCGTTTTCAGGAGTTTTACCGGACTTTGGCAGAAAACGCTGTTCCCGCAGACTGCATACACAAACTGCACAGCAATAAAGGCGTGATCGGCAATGATGAACTTATGGAGATCATCCATAAGCGTATGCCGGAATTTTCCGGCAAAGTCGGCATACTCTGTTCGCAGGATATTATAGCTGCAAGAATTTGTAAAGCAGCTCCGGCATGGAACCGGACTCTGAAAAAAGACTTGCTGGTTGCCGGGGTGTCGGGGCTGCCCGAACTTTATTCCGCAACTCCGGCATTAAGTTCCATAAATGTACCTTTTGATGAAATCGTCGACACAAGTTTGAACATGCTTTATGCAATGATCAACAAAAAGCTGCCTTCAATGCCGGGAAAGGTATATAATCTGAATTTTTGTATAAGAGATACTTGATTGAATTAAAGTAAGAAAGGTTTTTATCAACATGAAAAAAACGACGATTTTTTCCTCTTTTATGGCGTTGTTATTTTCCGGCAGTACCATTGCCGGAACCGAAGTTCAATGGCGCAATGTCCGGGATTACGGTGCGGTTGGCGATGGCAAAACTGTGGATACCAAGGCTATCCAGAAGGCGATAGATGCCGGGGGCACGGTCTATTTCCCCGGCGGCACTTACCTTACCGGCACGCTGGAACTCAAGAGTAACGGCGGGCTTCTGCTGGACGAAAACGCCGTGATCCTTGCCAGTACCGACCCCAAAGATTATAAACGCAAACTCTACGATTGGGAAACCAGCGGCGTGGGCCCCGGCAATCAAGCCCATTTGATCATAGCCGTGGGCAAAGAAAATGTCTTTATCAAAGGCGGCAAGATCGACGGCAACGGCAGAGCGTTTTACAAAGGTATGGCCACCCACGAGAAATTCACCGGCGGCACCATGTATGTTCATCCGGAATTCTGGCTGATGCAGATGGTCATGTTTTACGATTGCAAACATGTTCGCATAACTGATACCATCTTGGATGACTCCAGCTGCTGGAGCTGTTTTCTGCATGGCTGCAAGTATGTTACGGTAGATAATGTACGCATTTTCACCCACCCGTGGATCGGGCAGGATGATGGTTTGGATATTGATGCCTGTTCGCATGTAACAGTCAGTAATTGCGTTATTGATGTGGGCGACGATGCTATCACGCTGCGGGGCAACGGCAATAAGTTTTCTCCGGAACGGCCCTGCGAGTGGATCACGGTCACTAACTGTGTGCTTCGCAGTGCATACGCTCACGCTATCCGGGTGGGCGTGGGTTCCGGGATCATCCGCAATGCTGTATTCAGCAATATAGCTGTACGCGACAGCCATTGCGCGGTGCATATCAACAGCAAATATTCCGATGCCGGCAGCGGCTGCAATATCAGCAATCTGGCTTTCCGCAATATGCAAGTGGATGTGGAACAGCTCACTTATATCTGCCACGATTACAAGAGCGTTAAAGAAGTCAAATCCGCCAAAAGTATTGATAATATCGTCTTTGACGGCATTTCCGGCAATGTCCGGCTGCCGGTGGTAGTGCGGGGCAACGGAGTCGGAAATATATCGGATCTGACTTTCTCCAACATGGTTTTGAATGTACTGGGCGATATGAAAAATATGGAACGCACCAAAGAATTTCTGATGATGAAAGAATCCGATGCAGTTTTCCATTTTTATAATGTAAAAGATGTGGATTTATTTAATGTAAAACTGAAATACGAAATTCCGCAAGTCTGGAAACACGATGTGAAGTCTTTGAACAGCACCAATATAAATACAGAGTTCTGCCGCTTCCCCAAAGGAGTTGTCAGCGAATAAAAAAGGAGTATTGAGCTATGAAAAGTGTAAGGTTGTCAAAACGATTTACCTTGATTGAACTCTTGGTCGTGATCGCAATTATTGCAATTCTTGCGGCTATGCTGCTGCCGGCATTGTCTGCCGCCCGGGCACAGGCAAGGACATCCAGCTGTTTGAGCAATCTCAAGCAAATATCACTGGCTATCGGCATGTATGCTAATGATTACGATGATGTCATCTGTCCGGGAAAAGTCGGTTACGGTCCCGGAGCTTACAACAGTGACAAAACCTGGCACGCTTTGTTGAGCAACAAGTTTTATGGAACAACCAAAGATGATCCGCCGTATGGACTGGAATGGGTGAAACACTTCAACTGCCCCTCGGCAAGATCTTCAGATTTTTCGACTTATCTTACCAGTTACACCTGTAATGCTATCTGCATGCAGGAGTTGGTCGACGGAGCCCGGGTTTACCGTCTGGGCGGTCTGAATGACGCCTCCGGAACCCGATTGATTATGGACAGTCACAATACTACTTATTCTATAACCTGGGCCTACTGGGTAAGTGTCCGGCATGGCAACGAAACCCGGGAAGTGGGCAAAGATGGCGGCAAACAGCCCAATGCCGATGGCAAACTTAATGTGGCATTTGCCGACGGTCACGCTTCCACTTTGACTTACCGGGAGTTTGACCCTGACGGCGTGGCTGCCGGAGCTTCCAAAAAATGGGCTCTTGAATATGTCAATGGCGACAAAGACGGTATGGGACTGGGTAAATACCAAACTTATAAAAAAGCTCAATAACAGTTAAGAAAAAGCGTTTTGCAGTTGTAAAACGCTTTTTTTGTGCTATAATAGACAAATAACTGGCAATTTTTAGGGAGATATGTTTATGAAGAAAAAACTCTTTTTTGTGGCGGCGGCTCTGAC
>JAFVQX010000203.1 GCA_017504585.1 Lentisphaeria bacterium | reverse complement strand
TGCTGCCAATAATTTTTCTGTCGTATAAAACAGATTTGTCAATAAATAAAAATAATCATCGAAGAAAAAATCCCGGATGTATCTTATAAGCGTGGAGGGGATCTGTCTTTGGAACGATTACAGTGTTTGCAATGAAGTTATTTGAGTAATCCAGCCAGATACCCCGAACTGAATGCCCATTGGATATTGTAGCCGCCGCAAGGCGCATCCACATCAATAAACTCTCCGGCAAGGTAAAGATTGGCGATCTCTTTGCTTTGCATGGTTTTGCTGTTGATTTTACTGCGGTCAACGCCGCCGGTGGATGCCATAGCCTTTTCCCAACTCTCCACACCGGAAACATTTATGGGGGCGTTGGTCAAATACTCCAGCAAGCGCTCCTGAACAGTTTTAGAGAGATTTGCCGCAATCATTTCCCCTGCCCCTGCAGCTTGAGTTATTGCGCTTGCCACAGCTTGCGGCAAATGGTGATTGAATAGATTACGGATAAGTTTTTTGCCGTTTTCCTGCCGGGCTTTTTCTAAAAGCTCCTGCCAATCGCTCCGGTTTTTCTCCGGGGCGATATTCAAGCGCAAAACGACCTTTTTTCCGTCGCGGAGAGCTATTGCCGCCCTGCCCGACATATCCAGCGCTGCAGGCCCGGAAATGCCGTCGCCGGTAAAAAGCAAAGTGCCTTGAGCGAAGTTCTTTTTATCCAATGTCAGAACAGTTTTATCCAGAACTATACCCGCCAAACCATTCAGCCACAAATCGTTGCTCTTTATGCCGCATAATGCCGGGGTGCGGTCGAGTACAGTTATATTGTTGGCGGCAAAGAGTTTATCCAACGAGGCGTGTCCTCCCAAACGGGGAAATCCGGGGCCGCCGGCGGCGGCGATCAGGTAATCGCAAGGAAAGAATTTTTCGTGACTGTAAACGCCGCAGATCCGCTCATTTTCGATTTTTAAACCGCTGACCGGAGTATTGCAAAGCACTCTGGCCCCATAGAAAGTCAATCTATCCAACAATACTTGCAGAATATCCGAAGCTTTTTCGCTGACCGGAAAACAATAAAAATCATCCACAAGTTTGTATTTTACCCCCTGCCCTGCGAAGAAATCACGCACATTATCCGGGGTGAAACTCAAAAGTGCCGGTTTTACAAATCTCCGCTGTTCCGGGGCATAACGCTCCGCCATGCTTTCGGCATCCAGCATATTGGTAAAGTTGCATTTTCCGGCACCGGAGGCAAGGAGCTTTCTGCCAATATCTGGCAAAAACTCCAATACCAACACCTCCCGACCTTGTTTGGCAGCTGAAATACCAGCCATCAATCCGGCGGGACCGGAGCCTATAACTACAACCTTTTCCGCCATAACTCAATCTTCTTTTATGGGGTCGCCGCCGGCAGCGTATTCGTTCAAACGGCGGTGAAGAGTGCGGCGGCTGATACCCAATATCTCCGCAGCTCTGGTGCGGTTGCCTTTAGCGGAAATCAACGCCTGTTCAATAAGTTTGCGTTCATTGCCGCCCAAGTCAAGTTTTACACTTTCTTCTGTTGCCGCAGACGGGGTGGTTATCTCCTGAACATTATCTTTATGCTCCCTTATCTGCGGGGGCAGATCTGCTGTATCAAGGGTATCGCCTCTTGCCAGAACCACCATGCGTTCCACAGTGTTGCGTAATTCACGGATGTTGCCGGGGTAATCGTATTTTTCCAGCAGATCCATAGCTTGAGGAGTTATCTGCAACACACTGCGATCGTTGTCCTTGCAAACTATATCCACAAAGTGCTTTACCAACAATGGTATATCTTCTTTGCGTTCCCGCAAGCCGGGCAGATTTATGGAAACCACATTCAACCGGTAATAAAGGTCTTCCCGGAAAGTACCTTCGGCAACCATCTTTGCCAGATCCCGGTTGGTGGCAGCCACGATCCGGACATCGCTGGTCAGCGTTTCCGTGCCGCCCAAACGCTCAAAGGTGCGGCTTTCCAACACCCGCAGGAGCTTGACTTGAGTGGAAAGGTCGATTTCGCCGATTTCATCCAAAAATAGCGTGCCGCCGGAAGCCAGTTCAAAACGGCCTTTACGCATTTCATTTGCTCCGGTGTAAGCACCCTTTTCGTGGCCGAATAGTTCGCTTTCAAGCAAAGTTGCCGGTAATGCCGCGCAGTGAACGGCTACAAATTTGCCGGTACGGAAACTTTCGTCGTGCAACGCTTTGGCGATCACCTCTTTACCGGTACCGCTTTCGCCGGTAAGCAATACCGTTGCACGGCTGGGGGCAACCTGTTTGACCAGCTCCATAATAGACTGCATGACCGATGATTTGGCAACTATATTGGTAGATTTCTTTTCCTGTGAGAGTTTTTCCTTCAGCTCCCGGTTTTCGCTCTGAAGCTTTCTGGTTGCCAATGCCCGGTCAAGGATCAAACTCAACTGCTCAAGGTTCACCGGCTTCATAACAAAGTCAAAGGCACCGCGTTTGACAGCTTCCACAGCATTTTCCACCGTGCCGTATGCCGAAAGGATTATGCACAAAGGTTGAGGATTTTTGGCAAGCGATGCTTCCAACACCTTCATACCGTCAGTACCGGGCATCCGCAAATCGGTCAAGATAAGGTCATAATCATTGCCGGAAATAAGTTTGACCGCTTCGGCACCGTCACCGGCACCGGTAACTTCAAAACGCCGCTTCAGAAAACGGCACATGGCATCCAGCGTGCTGCGTTCATCATCAACGATCAATATGCGAGCTTTATCCATAACACTTTAATCCTCAAAGTAATAACGCAAAAATAATTTAATATCTTCAAGCTGGGTCGTTCCACACTCCAATACAAAGTGCCCTACCCCGGCATTTTTGCACATCTGCACAACTTTTTTCAAATCGATCGCCGAATTGGGATATGTAAGCGGCAAATGTCCATCACCCCATTGATCGTGGGGCATATCAAAGGTATATTTACTGGCGTGTAAATGGATCATTTCCACACACTCTGACTCTAAAGCAGTGTTTAACTCTTCATAAAAATCCAGATCCAGCATCTTGCTGGTTGCCCACATGTGCCCGGTATCAAAACAAAGTTCATGCTTCAAATAAGCCATGTCCGAACCGCGAAGCATGCCGGAAGTTATTGCCGGAAAGTCATTTTCAATGCACCAATGATATTCGCCATATTCAAAACGCAATCTTTCCAGATTTTCTTTCAATCGTTCACGCCGCATCAGGAATTCATCGGTATTGGTAAAATCCCGGACAAAGTTTGATACCGGGGACCGCAGCAACTCGATTCGCCGGGCAGCATTCATGCAATCATAATAACTCTTCCCATGCCCGAAAGCACAAATATCTTTATCGGTCATCAAAAAACCGTGAAAAACTGTGCGGCAGACGCTATACTGCTCCATAAGTTCATACTGTTCTTTAATGATATCCCAGCTTTTTGAAGTATCTTCTGCCGCAAAATTCAACATGTATCTGCCTTGAACCGGCAAGTGAAACGAAAGCATAAAACCGGAGTTGGCCGCCATTGCCAACTCTTCATCAGAAGCAGAGTTGTGTACCTGTATACCAAAGCTGAAGCCATGTTGATCCAGCAGATCCCAGGCTTCCCCCAACCACCGCAGATCTTTTTGATCAAAGATCGTTGAACTTAAATCGATCCGGGGGTAGGATCTGGGGATCTTTTTGCGTACACGCTCGTTACCGGCAAATTTTATCATTTTCAGCACTCCTCCCGGTCTGATTTTTCCGGCAGCATCCGCACCCGGCAATTTTCTCTGGGGAAACTTATGGTTATGGTCATGCCTTCATCAGGAGCAGTATCCAGCAGCAGTTTGGCTCCGTGAGCACGCACTACCCGTTCAATGATCATCATGCCCAAACCGTTGCCGCCTTTTTTGAAGCTGGCAAAAGGTTCAAACATCCGGCTCAATTCCTGCACATTTACCCCTTTGCCGCTGTCGGCAAACCCCAGATTGACCGAATTTTCGTCAATGGTACCTGTAATGACCAGTTCGCCGCCATTGCTCATAGCTTGAGCGGCATTTTTTATTATGTTGTAAAATGCCTGTTTAAGCTGTTCAGCATCGCCGGAGATCATCTGCCATGTGTCTGGAAAATTACATTTCACAGTCAGCGACCGCAGTTCCAGCTCGTGATGCATAAACTTCAATGTATCAAGCAAAAGTTCCCGCAGATCCACCTGCTGAAAATTCATCTGTGCCGGTCGAACCGCATTTAAAAACTGCCGGATGAGATTATCCAGCCGCTGAACTTCCCCCCGGCAGCATGCCACGGTTTCCAGCGCTTCTTCCCGGTCAAAGGTGTTTTCATCCTTTAGATCGTGCTCCAGAAGCTGTAAATTCAAATACAAGCTGTTGAGCGGGTTGCCGATTTCGTGTGCCACGCTCCCGGCAAGCATTGCCACTACCCCGGCGGTGCGGCTTTCCAGCTCTTCATCGGCTTGCTTGCGCCGTTCGGTGACATCGTGGAGGATTATTGTAGCAAAGCGTTCGTTATCATCATTTTGCGGAACAACATATACTTGCAGCCACCGCTGCTGCGGATAAGCTGTTTCGATCTCCTGCCGGGCAAGGCGGGTCCAGGCATCCACATCGCCGGCTAAAATCTTCCGCCAGTCCAGCTGGGGCAGAACTTTGATTATCTTGAGTTTGCGATAATCATCCGGCAAGCCCAACAGCGTTTTTGCCGCATGGTTGAAATACTTTATGGACAGGTGTTTATCAATAACTAAAATACCTTCCTGCACCGCATTGAATACCGATTCAAAAAAGCCCCTTTCCCGGAAAAGATGCACAATATATGCCTGCAAACTGTTGGAGTCGATTGCGTCCAACCGCTCAATAAAACGGTCAAGAAAACTGGCTTTTTCCTGGGGCATAAGGCTTTACCTCGCTGTATCCACCTCGTGGCGGAATTCTTCATTTGTCAAATAATCCAGAGCTGTTTTGGCCAAAATCGCTGCGGCATTGGCGGTATTTTCCAAAGCTTTTTCCGAAGCCGCCGCCTCCCGGAAGGGTATGGAGTGCAGAGCCAGCGGTTCGCCGTTGGTCACATCAAAGTAAATGTTCAAGCCGGGTACACAATCACAAACATTGGCAAAGTCAGTGGAGAGAGGTTCTTCGATCACTAAATCAGTCTTCAAGCCCATATCCATCATCATTTTTTCCGCAGTTGCCGCCAAAGCATTATTAGGTTTACCGGCGGTGTAGGCTGCATCGTGCCAGTGCATTTTGTATTCACACCCGGCAATCAAAGCGGCACCTTGAGCGATCTCTTCAAAGCGTTTTTCCATAAACTTCTGAAATTGGTTATTGTCGCTTCTTACATAAAACACCCCCGCCGTGTAGTCGGGTATAACATTTGCCGCCGTGCCGCCGTTGGTGATTATGCCATGTACCCGGGCAGTTTTGGGCAGCTGCTGCCGCCATGCGTTGATGCCGTTCATAAAAATCGTCATGGCATCCAATGCATTGATCCCCTGCTCCGGATTGGTGGAGGCGTGGGCACTTTTGCCGAAAAACTCCAAATCGCCGTGGGTCACAGCCAATATATTGCGGGATACGCCATTGCGGAAAAATGGATGGCTCAACAATGCTATATTTACATGCTTAAACACATCTTTGCGGATCATGTAGACTTTGCCGCCCAGTTGTTCTTCTGCCGGGCAGCCGATCGCCTGCACAGTGCCGGGGATCTGGTACTTTTCCATAATATTGCGTACCGCAGTAAGTGCCAGCAGCCCTGCCCCCATGATCAGCTGATGACCGCAAGCGTGATCCATAGGCGGCTGCAAAGCGTCGTATTCGGTCAGCAAAGCCGCATTGAGCGTATTATTGTTTGCAACTGCCGAATACTTGCCTTTGAACGCTGTTGAAATATCGGCAACACCTTTTTCCACAACAAAGCCCAGCTTTTCCAGATACTCAACTTGTTTGGCACAAGCCTTTTCTTCTTTATAGCCGGTTTCCGGATTGTCGCCCACAAATTTGATAATGGGAGCAACCTCCGGTAATGCTTCAAGCACCGATGCTTTTACTTCATCAAAAGCTATATTCAACATAAATCAAAATCCCAGATCGGGCTGAACGATGCCCAGATCGTTATCAGGTTTACCGTTGTTTTCCGCCTTGACCTGACGAACCACCGGCTTACGAACCGGTTTGGTGACTGTATTGCTGCTGTCAAGCACAAAAACATCGCTTTCGGCAGTTTTATCTTCACCGGCTTCCGCTTCCGGTTCATCTTCACCGGCTTCCGCTTCCGGTTCATCTTCAGCCGGAGCAACCTCTCCGGCGACCGGTTCAGCAACTTCAACCGCCGGAGCTGCTTCAACAACCGGTGTTTCTTCAACAGCCGGAGTTTCTTCAACAGCCGGAGCTTCTTCAACAGCCGGAGTTTCTTCAAGAACTTCCACCGGATCAACTGCATCTTCCGTTATTGGTTCTTCGGCTTCAACTTCCGGAGTTTCTTCAACCGCCGGTTCTTCTGCTTCAACTTCCGGCATTTCTTCAACAGCCGGTTCTTCGGCTTCAACTTCCGGAGTTTCTTCAACCGCCGGTTCTTCTGCTTCAACTTCCGGAGTTTCTTCAACCGCCGGTTCTTCAGCTTTCACCGGAGCGGGAGGTGCTTCCGCAACCATTTTTTCCGTTGCCACTTCTGCTGCCGGAGGCGTTTTTTCTTCATTATCGCTGGCATTTTCAGCGGCTGCCGGCGTATCCGGAGTTTCAGCTTCCTCTTCCGCCGGAGCCTCCTGTGCGGCGGCTGCGGCAAGAAATTCAGCCAATTCAGCTTCTTCCAGATAGCGGCTGTGAGTTATTTTAACAATATTCCCGGCAATCAAAAATCCTCTGGCTTTGGGCGAACGCACCGGCAGCGTCATCAAATTAAGTTCTTCATGCTTGTTATCGCCCCGTTTGGCGGCGATCTCCAAATCGTAGATCGCGTCAGCTCTGGGAGTGAAAAGCTCCAGACGGCAGCCTTCGGGGCAAAGCATGTACTCTTTTTCTTTGATGAATTTATCAATAGTGGAGCGTTTGCCGTAGAATTTACCGGTTTTCTTTTCCGAATAGATTATACCGAACTCCTGTTTGGCATCGTATTTGCGGAAATCGTACAATTTACCGGCGTGCATCTTGTCGGGTATATCGTAAATAATATATTTTCCGGAGCGTTCCACGCACAAAAGTTTATCGAACTCGTTGCACATGATCACATCTTCGCTCTTGATATTAGTACCGATATGGCCGTTTTTCCGATCCCAGAATACTTTGATGTTGTTCAAAGCGGCCCGGGTGCGGTCGATCTTTTCGATCTGCTCGATCTCGGTGCGGCGGGGGAAGTTTTTGCCGTACCGCTCTTTGATGTCCTCAAGATAGCCGATGGTGTATTCCACCAGATGTTTCAAGTGGTGGCGGACTTCTTTCAAGCGGTCAAGGATCGCCCGGATCTCCTGCTGGTTCTTTTCAATATCAAAGCGGGCAATACGCCGCACCGGCAAAGCCAGGAGCTTATCGATATCTTCGTTGGTAACATCCCGCAAAAGCTGATCCCGGAACGGCGCCAGACCTTCCTGAACTTCCTTATATTCCTCATCCTGCGAACGGCACTCTTCGATGCGTTTGTAAATGCGGTTTTCAAAGAAGAGCTGTGCCAGAGTTTTAGCGTGTTTGGCTTCCAGCAACCGGCCTTCTTCGATCTCAAACTCCCGCTTCAGGTAATCCAAAAGTTTGCTTACATTGCGTTTCAGCACATCCGATACACTCATCTGCACCGGGCGGCGGTCGCAAATCACCGTCATCTTGGGCGAGATACTGACCGAGCAATCCGTATACATAAAGAGCCCTTCCCGGGTCTTTTCCGGGTCATACCCACGCATGGGGGTAACGCGGATCTCCACCTGGTCAGTAGTGTAATCCACCAGACCGCCGGCGGCAATACGGATCTTGTTTTTTTCGGCAGCCCGCTCAATGGATGCCATCAAAGAAGCGGTGTTGGTAGTAGCGGGGATCTCCCGGATCACCAGTTCTCTGCCTTCAATATCTATTCTGGCACGCAAAGTTATCTTGCCGTTGCCGTCGTTGTATTCTCTTACATCCATCACCCCGCCCTGCTGAAAGTCGGGGAATATCTGAAACTCTTCGCCCCGCAAATGGGCGATCTCGGCATCAATAAGCTCGTTGAAGTTATGGGGCAATATAAGCGTACTCATACCCACGGCAATACCGTCGGAGCCCAGCATCAGCAAGCTGGGCACCTTCGCCGGCAGCTGGGTGGGTTCTTTTTTGCGGCCGTCGTAGTTGGGTATGAAATTGGTTATGTCGTTGTTGAACATAGTTTCATACGCCAGTTTGCTCAAGGCACACTCGGTGTAACGCGCCGCAGCGGCAGGCGAACCGGTAAGGATATTACCGAAGTTACCTTCTTTATGGATAAAGTAAGGTGTATTCACATGCCGGAGCCGTTCAGTGCCGTCGCTGTCCATTTCCATACGCTCAATGCAGCCGCCTTTGTTGGCAAGTACCACGATGGCGTCGCCAATGGAAGCATCGCCGTGAGGGTGATAGTGCATGGTGTTGCCCACGATATTGGCGGTTTTGGTGGGGCGGCCGTTATCGTAATTCTGATAAAGGGTCCACAAAATTCGCCGCTGTACGGGTTTCAAACCATCATCCACATCAGGTATGGCACGGGAACCTATGACATAACTTGCGTAATCCAGAAAGTTCCGATCCATCATCTGGCGGAAAAACTCGTTGCTGCCCCGTTTACGCACCACACTTACAGCATCATCGGCATCACTGTCGGCAGAAGTTTCCACATTCTCCAGTGCCGGATTTTCCAAATTATTTTCTTCGGGCACGGGCAGATTTTTCTCGTCACTCATAGTCCGTTACCTCCAGATTGTTCATAATGTAGTTTTTGCGTTCCACGGAGTTTTCGCCCATGTAGAACTTGAGCATATCGTTTACGCCGTGCATGTTATCCAATGTAACCGGCGACAAACGCATATCTTTGCCGATAAATACGCCAAAATCGTCCGGAGAAATTTCCCCCAACCCCTTGAAGCGGGTGATTTCGGCAGCTTTACCCAGCTTGGCGACCGCTTTATCCCGCTCCGAATCGCTGTAACAGTAAATCGGTGCGGTCCCGGTTTTGCGAACCCGGTAGAGCGGAGTTTCCAGCACATACAAGTGCCCCGACAACACAAGCTGGTCAAAGAAACACAAAAAGAATGTGATCATCAAATTCCGGATATGAAGTCCATCCACATCAGCATCGGTTGCCAGAATGATCTTGTCGTAACGCAAAAATTCTGTGGAGTCTTCCACCCCCAGCGACTTCATAAGGAAAGTGAGTTCCTCATTTTTATAAATCATTTCAAAAGTTTCGCCGTAGGAGTTTTTGGGCTTGCCGCGTAATTCAAAAATCGCCTGACAATCCGGGTCCCGGCGTTTCTCCAAACTCCCGGCAGCGGACTGACCTTCGGTAAGGAAGATCATCGTTTCCTTGGGCTGAACGCCCCGGGGCCACTTGGAGCCGATATGGTATTTGCAATCCTTGAGTTTGGGTATACGCAAAACGGTTTTCTGGGAAGTTTCTTTAGCACTCTTTTTTACTTCCTGAACCTTGCGCCGCACCTGTTCGTTGCGGGAAATTTTATCCAGCAATATATCTTTGATTTCCACATTTTTCAAAAGATAATTGCAAATTTCGTCCTTGACCGTTTGCACGATGGGGCCCCTTACTTCGGTGCTGCCCAATTTGTTTTTGGTCTGGGATTCAAAAACCGGGTTCTGCATTTTTATAGCGATGGCTCCGGTGATACCATCCCGCACATCGGCTGCCTGATAGTTTTTGCCGGATATATCGTTGATCGCCTTCAAAATACCTTCGCAAAATGCCGACTGGTGGGTGCCGCCATCGGTGGTGTGCTGACCGTTGACAAAAGAAAAGTAGGTTTGACCGTACTCGTCACTGTGGGTAAAGGCAAATTCCAGAGTTTTGCTTTTGTAGTGTATCACATCGTATGTGGCGTTATCTTCCACTTCGCTGGTGAGCAGATCTTTCAAACCTTCTTTGCTGTAAAACCTCTGATCGTTGAGGTAAATGGAAAGCCCGGTATTCAAATACGCATACATCCAGAGCCGCTTTTCCACAAAACTCATGCGGTATCTGAACTCGTGAAAGATCTCCGGATCGGGGCGGAATACGATCAAAGTACCGTCCCGTTCTTCGGTATCGCCCTCCACATCACTATCGAGAATACCCTGTTTGAAAGTTACTTCCCGGTAATGGCCGGAGCGGATACTGCGGGCAATAAAAGTTTCCGAAAGAAAGTTCACCGCTTTAACGCCCACACCATTCATCCCCACCGAAAACTGAAAGGCATCTGTATCGTACTTGCCGCCGGTGTTGATATCCGAAACGCACTCCACAAGTTTGCCCTGGGGTATACCACGGCCGTAGTCCCGCACCGAAACGGTGTTATCTTCAGTAATAGTTATATCCAAACGCCTGCCGAAGTTCATAATAAACTCGTCGACGCCGTTATCCACCACTTCTTTCAGCAAAACATATATCCCGTCATCCGGGTGCGAACCATCCCCTGCCCGGCCGATATACATCCCCAGGCGGGCACGCACATGATCCCGGGCATCAAGGTGCTTGATATGACTTTCGTCATAGTTGACCGCACCACTTGCCGGTGTATTCAAATTTTCCAAATCTTCCGCCATAAAAATCCTGTTCCAACTTCCGGAAAAACACTTTCCGGCAACAATATAAGTATAACTGAACTAATTTAACTCAAAAGTGCAAAATTTCAAGTCCGGAACCGGATTTTTCAGCAAAAACAATCGAAAAAAGTTTATATAAAGCTCTGTACCCAATACGGGTAGGGCAATAAAAAGTTATATGATCAACTTTTGTATTGGAACTTTTTTAAAACTTGAATGGCATTTATCTATTTTGCAACGCAAATAGATAAATGCCGGGAAAAGGTTTGGAAAAAAGGGGTGGAGTTTGAGGAGGGGAAAAAGGA
>JAFVQX010000202.1 GCA_017504585.1 Lentisphaeria bacterium | reverse complement strand
TTTCCCCCGATTGGTGGGATTACACGACTTTGGATCGGGAAATCCTCGATGAAGCCGCAAAAATCACTATTGATACTCTCAAAAGCTATGAACGCCCCGGCTTCAAAATCAATATTTACGATACTCTGCAGGAATTCTACGCTGCCGAAGCTCTGGAATATGTGAAAGTCTGGAAACAGGCCACCCCCTCCAACCCCGTGGGTCTTTGCGGCCCCATCGGCCCCACTGAACAGCTGCCCATCGTTGCTGAAATCGTCAACGCTTTGGATATCAATCTGAAGAACTGCCACTTCTGGGGCATGGACGAATGGATCGTCGACGGCAAGGCTGCCGATATGGACTTCCCCCTGGGTTTTGCCAAGGCTGATATGGAACTTTGCTTCAACCGCATCCGCCCCGAACTGCGTATGCCCATGGAAAACTTGCACTTCCCCTCCGAAGATCCCACTGAATACATCAAGTCCTGGGATCAGGCCCGCTGCCTGCTCATGCAGGGCGGTCAGGGCGAAACCAAGCACTGGGCGTTCAACGACCCCGTGAAACGTGCCGGTCAGTACAAAGATGAGCCCCCGACTCCCGAAGAATACCGCAAGCTCTCCACCCGTCAGGTGGAACTGCACCCGATCACTCTGATCCAGAACGCCCGTACCTCCGGCGGCGGTACGGTGCAGAATGTGCCCACCAGTGCTGTGACTGTTGGTCCTGTCCAGACCTGGAAGGCTGAAAATGTCTCCATCTGGCACCCCGGCCACCACGACAATCCCTTCGGCCAGCGTCTGACTACTTACATGATCAGCCGCAAGATCGCGGACAGCCGCGTACCCATGTCGCTCTTGAGCGATCACCCGTCGGTCATCTTCAACTTCTACCGCGGCGGTTTCGGCGTCTGCGGCGTGGAAATGCATTGATTCAGAGAAAGTGTGAGATAAATGGCTAAAACTGCAATGGCGATCGCCTGCCATCCCGATGATATCGACTTCGGTATGTCCGGAACGCTGATGATGCTTAAAAAAGCCGGTTACGAGATCCATTATATGGATGTAGCCAACGGCAGTTTGGGTACTGCCGAATATACCTACGAAGAAATCGTAAAGATCCGCTTGGAAGAAGCCAAAAACTCTGCCAAGACCATCGGGGCGATTTTCCATGAGCCCCTTTGCGACGATTTGCAGGTATATTACACCCACGAACTCTTGAGCAAGCTCGTACCGGTGGTGCGTGAAGTTGCTCCGGAAATCATTCTGACCCACGGTCCTTACGACTATATGGAAGACCACACCAACACCGGTCGATTGGCGGTTTCGGCAGCATTCTGCCGGGGTATGCAGAACTTTTTGTGTGCCACGCCCACACCCATTGTGACCAATGATGTGCGTGTTTACCACTCCATGCCCCACAGTTTGACCGATGCCATGCGTCGGCCGGTGGTGCCGGAAATCTATGTAAACATCGACTCTGTGATCGATCAGAAGGTCGAAGGTCTGGTTTGCCATGTGAGCCAGAAACATTGGCTGGATGTCAGCCAGGGCAAAGATGCTTATATTACCGACTTGCTCAACAAGGGCGAACACTTCGGCAAACTCTCCAAGCATTACAAATATGCTGAAGGCTGGGTACGCCACAGCCATGTGGGTTTCTGCGATGCAGAATTCAACCCGCTGGTGGATGCTCTTAAAGCAACCAATGACTGCTATGTGGATCCGGAATACGAGATCCGCTTGCAGAACGGTACCCTTTAAGCTGTCGTAATAGAGAAAGCACCGCCGGCAATATGCTGACGGTGCTTTTTTTAATCAATCAATAGGATTATTTGTAATGCGTGATCTTGAAACTGTAAGAAAAGCGGCATTGGCAGCCATCGAATCTGCCAAAGACTCCATCATCGAAACCGGCCGCTGGATCTGGAACCATCCGGAATCAGGCTACCGGGAAGTCAACACATCTGCCTACATAGTCAACGAACTGCGTAAACTGGGTTTGGAAGTCAAAACCAATTTGGCTATGACCGGTTTCCGTGCTGATATCGATACCGGCAGACCCGGCCCCACGGTGGCGATCATGGGCGAAATGGATTCGCTGTTGATCCCCAACCACCCCGACTGCGACAAAACCACCGGTGCCGTACACGCCTGCGGGCACAATGTGGGCGGCCCCGGCTTGATCGGTACGGCGATAGCTATATTGGCAGTAAAAGATGATCTTTGCGGCAAAGTGGCATTGATCGGCACTCCGGCGGAAGAAGGTATTGAACTTGATTACCGCAAAAAACTTATGAGCGAAGGCAAAATTCAAGCGATTTCCGGCAAATCCCAAATGATGATCGAAGGCGTTTTGGACGATGTGGATATAGCTTACATGAACCACCTTTCGCAAAGTTTCGGTCACCGTGACCACAATGGTGCCATCAATAAACGCTTGACCTTCCACGGCGTAAGCTGTCATGCTGCAGGCCCCCGGAACGGACGCAACGCGCTGGGTGCAGCAACTCTTGCCATGGATGCCATTGCTTTGATGCGGGAATCGCTGGGTTACAGTGCCTACGCCCGTATCCACGGCATCATCACCCACGGCGGCGACGCGGTCAACATCATCCCCAACGAAGTAACTATGGAATACATGGTGCGGATGCCCAAACTGGACGAAATGCTGGAATTGAACGAGCGTTTTGATAAGGTTGTGATGTACGCCGCCAAAGCCGCCGAATGCGAAGTGACCATCGAAACGGTCAACGGCTTCCTGCCGCTGTATGACGATGTCGAGCTGGGGCACATGGTAGGCGAGATTGTCCACTATCTGCAGCCGGATGCAGCTTTTGACGACAATAAGACTTTTGCCGCCGGCAGTACCGATATGGGCGATGTGGCAACGGTGATCCCCGCCGTTCACGGCTATGTGCCGGGGGCAGCCGGACTTGCCCACGGCATCGACTACAAGATCGTGGATGAGTATTCAGCCTACATAGTCAACTCCCAGGTGGAAGCTTTGACCGCCATTGAGCTTTTGTACGGCGACGGCGAAAAAGGCAAAGCCATTGCGGCACGCAAGGCGGATCTGATGCCTATGGAAGAATACAAAAACACCATCAAAAAGATCAATCAGACCCTCAAGTCCACCGATCTTTAAGTTACAAGGGTGCCCGATAAGTTATGCATAACGATATAAATGATTTATATGAAGCAATTCTCGAAGCCGATAAAGTATTGGTCTTTACCGGTGCTGGGATTTCCACCTTGTCGGGCATACCGGATTTCCGGGGCGTCAAAGGCGTTTACCGGGAAAAGTGGCACGGTATGGAAGTGGAAGAGATCCTTTCCATACCCTGCTTTCTCAAACACCCGGAGTATTTTTACGAGTGGGCACAAACTTTTGTCTACGGCTTGGAAAATTACCGCCCCAATATAGTACATCAGGTGATTGCCGACTGGGAAAAGCGGAACATTATTTACCGCACTTACACCCAAAATATAGATATACTCCACCAGCACGCCGGGAGTAAACGCTTGTACGAACTCCACGGCAGTCCGGCACATCACCACTGCTTGAAGTGCCGTAAATATTACAGTTATAACGACATAGCCCCAATAGTGCAATCCGGCAACTGTCCCAAATGCGATTGCGGGGGCATCATCAAGCCGGAAATCGTTTTTTACGGCGAACAACTTAACTCCGATTTGCTGGAACAGGCGTTCAATGACTTTGAAAGTGCCGATATTGCTATCGTGCTGGGCAGCAGCTTGACGGTAAATCCGGCGGCACTGCTGCCGCAATACACCATCCGGGGCGGCGGCAAACTGGCGATCATCAACAGCCAGCCGACAACACTGGATAAATTTGCCAAATGGCGGTTCAGCGATTTAGCGGAAACGTTCAACACCTTTGCAGAATTGAGCAAGTAATATGGGAAAGTTCGCCTGCCGGAAAAATTGCGGAGCCTGCTGTATAGCTCCTTCCATAAAAAGCCCGATACCGGGTATGCCGCAAGGTAAACCCGCGGGAGTACCATGCATAAATTTAGCTCCCGATATGAGCTGCAGGATTTTTGATTCCCCTGCCCGCCCCCAATTCTGCGGCACCCTCCAGCCCACCCCGGAAATGTGCAAAAACTGCCGGGAAGAAGCATTAGCTTACCTTACCGGGCTGGAAAAGCTCACCGATCCGGCAGGAAATTGACCATTACCCGATAGCGGCGGCATCTTTCAATCCTGATTTTTGCGCCGGAAGTCCGGCAGCTGGGCGAGGATCACCGCAAACAATATTATACCGCAGCCGCCAAGCTCCCGCACCGAAAGCATTTCGTTGAGAAAAAGCCATCCGCCCAAAACGCCGAAAACCGACTCCAGACTCATGAGCAATGCCGCCGATGCCGGATGCAAATGTTTCTGGGCAAACATTTGCAGCGTAAAAGCTATGGCGCTGGAGCCGATGCCGCAATAAACCCAGAACGGCAGCGATGCAACGATTTTGTTCCACACCCATTCTTCCCGAAAGATCAATGAAGCAATAACTGCCGCCACCGTTGCCGCCATAAATTGTACGCAAGAGAGGCGTACACAATCACACTCTTTGGCAAAGTGATCTATTAACATGATATGCACCGCAAACAATAATGCGCAAATGATCACACAAACTTCGCCAATACCAATATGTGCTACTCCGCCGCACAATAAATAAGCTCCGCTCAAAGCCAAAACGACCGCTCCCCACAGCAGAACCGAAGTCCGGCGCTTGCAGAAAATCCCCAAAAGCGGCACCATGATTATATAAAGCGCAGTCAAAAAACCCGTTTTGCCCGCCGAAACATACAACAGCCCCAGCTGCTGAAAAATACTTGCCGAACTTATGGCCACACCGCAAAGCAAACCGCCCGATATCAAACTCCGCCGCGCCGGAAGATTTGCCGCCGCGCCCCACAGGGTAATGCGCTTATGCAGAACCAGATCCCCAACGGCGATCACCACTGTCAGCGCCATAACTCCCACAATAGAACGCAGCGCCACAAACTGCATGGCGCCGACAAATTTCATGCCGCTGCTCTGGGCAGAAAAAGCAAAACCCCACAGTACCGCAGCCAAAAACATGGCAAGCAAAGCACATAGTTTTTTCATAAATCATAACCGTAAATCAGATCATAGAGGTGATTTCAAAAGTCATTCAAAACAAAGGCAAAGAGCAAAACCACAGCACAGGATAAGGTAGTTTGAGGTGGCTACCTGAAAGGTAACCGCCGAAAACACTCCTTGTTCTGGGCGAAGGTTGTGCCTTTTGACGACTTTTGAGGAGTTTTGAAATTACCTCCATACACAAAAAATCAATGCAGTTTAATATATATTGTATAATCATTTTTACAAATTTATGCATTTTTTTGCAGGTGGAAAATATTTGTTCGCATCCTTCCAAGCAAATACTCTTACTGATAACATGTATTATTTACAGCAGCAAAACATTTGCAATATCCAGTTTTTGTGTTAAATTACTTACCACAAAAAGATATTCTGAAAAAACTGACAAACTTTTCCTGATCCAACCATGAATGATATTTTTGAAATCCGGCCATACACCATTGAAGACATTGCTGATGCAGTAAAACTCTGGAACCTGATCGTAGAAGAAGGCAAAGCTTTTCCACAGGAAGAATTGCTGACAGAAACGTCGGGCAATGAATTTTTTGCTGCACAAACATTTACCGGTATTGCCCGGGATAGCTCCACCGGCAAAATCGCCGGTTTGTA
>JAFVQX010000201.1 GCA_017504585.1 Lentisphaeria bacterium | reverse complement strand
CTGTAATATTGACCGGAGAGCCTTCAAGTGCTTTCCCCCCGACTTCCGGAATGGCGGCTTGGCCGGAAAGCTCTGCCGCACATTCACGAGTCAGGTCAGGGTGGTGAAAAAACTGCCACTGATGCCAATTTATTTCACCGCAGCAAAGCACGGCACAGCCTGCCGCAGCACAACTCAATATCAGTTTTTTCATATCGTGCTGCTTATTTTTACCATTGCAGTTTATGTGCGCCGGTGGTAAGCACTCCGGTTTTGCCGCCGACCGGAGTAAACTCCACAGTACAGTTTGCCGGAATGTTCAGCGTACCTTTGAATATTCCTGCGGGATCCTTTTCCCATGCCCACTCTATTACGCCTTGCGGGGAACGGTATTGACCTGTGAATGAAGTCAGTTTATCCGTTGCCGGCGGGGTGATGGTGAAACGCTTGAATCCGGCGCACTCCACACCTGTTCGGGGATGGATGCCGCCGGCAAATTCCCAGAGCCACGCACCCGGATCGCCGAACATAACGTGATTGAGCGACATCGTGCCGCCCCAATCTTCCCACAAACTGGTTGCTCCGTAATCAAGCCACCATCCCCAACCGGGAAGTTCCTTCTGGGTAAGGACGGTCAACGCAGTATCAAAATAACCATTTTCTGCCAATGCGCGCGGTACAGCTTTGGCTCCGGAAATGCCGAAACAGGCTTTACAGTTATTTTCCAATACTTTATCATTCAGGCGTTTTGCCATAGCGGAGCGTTCGGAAGGTTCTGCCAGATCAAAGGTCAGAGCCAGTGCCAGAGCCGTGATTTCATCTTTGGCGCAATGACCGCCCGGGCGGCAAAACTCTTTCCGGAACGCCTGGCGGATATTTCCGGCAAGATTTTTCCAGATTTCTTCATCCTGCGGATAACCGGCAACAGCGGCGGTTTTGCTTAATATATCGGCACAATAACAGTAATACGCGGTAGCGTCCACCTTCCCGGAAATCGCCATACTGCGGCTCCAATGACACCAGTCGCCGGGGCCCATTTCCACGATGTGATCTACAGCAATGGAGGCAAAATAATCCATAAGGCGTTTGCCGGCAAGGTAATTTTCGCCAATCGCCGTGATGTCGCCGGTAAAACGCCAGATCTGATACGGCAGAATGATCAAAGCCGAATCCCAGACCGGCCCGAATTGCCAATGATCGCAGAACGGTACCTGACCGGGGATTTGTCCGTTGCGGCGTTGGCAATCGCGCATACTGTCCAGATATGCCCGGTAATTTTCACTGACATCATAGTTCCATAAACCCAGTTCTGCCGCCAGCTGGGCATCGCCCGTCCAACCCATTTTTTCCCGGTGGGGGCAGTCGGTGGGGTGATTGACGAAATTGGACTCAAACGAACGTCGGGCAAGTTCGGAAATCTTGTTGAGAACTGCATCAGAACACTTGGCTTCGCTGATTTCTGCAAAGCTGCTGCGGATGACCCGGGCTTCGATTTCAAGCAGTTCCACCCCGGGATCAAGGGTCACTTGCACATAGCGGAAGCCGTGATAGGTAAAAGTCGGCGCCCAAAGTTGTTCGTCAGCATCATTAAGCAGGTACCAATCGTGCTGAAAATCCGGGTCCATAGTGTAAACTGCGATCTTGCTGTTATCCAAATCCCATTTGGGGCCCAGTTTTTCGCCGAAGACCAGTTTTACCATCCCCCCCACGGGGCCTTTGACTTTTATCTGACAGTTTCCGGCAATATTTACACCGAAATCGTAGATTTTTTTACCCGGTGCCAACTGCCAGGAACGCTGCGGTTCAAGTTTTTTGGTTATCCGGCACGCCGGGGCGTAAGCTTGCGTAAGTATGCCGCCGGGGCTGTCGGTAATGTAAACGCGTTTCCAGGTGTTCGGATCGGGCGTTTCATCTGCCTGCCATGGGGGAAGGATTTTTCTGGCATCAAAGCGTTCGCCGGTACGGATGGTGTTTTCAAGAATCGGACCGTGAGCAACCAGCCAGTTTGGATCGCTGACAAGGATGCTTTCGTTATCGCAAACCAGATTCAGCAAAAACTTGGGGTCGCTTCTCCAATCCTGTCCTTCGCTGCGGAAAATATCCACTGCGCTCTGATTGAACCAGTTGTTGCCCAGAGTAACTTCGGCAATATTTTCGCCTGTTTGCAGATACTCTGTCACGTCATAAATATAATACTCTGCCCGCCGGTCATAGCGGGTGAAGCCGGGGGTAAAAAGGTCTTCCGACACTTTCCGGTTATTAATTTTCAGCTCAAAATGTCCAAGTCCGCAAATCGCACATTCGGCTTTGGCAAACGCTTTGCCGACTGTAAAACGCTTACGGAAAACCGGAGCGTGTTTGCCGCCGGCTTTACGCAAATATTCAGTTATCCAGCGCGCGGCGCCGAATACTTCCATACATTCGTTCATTTTATTTACACATTATTTTTGCATTACAAAATTCAAAAGATCATTTATATCACAAGTTGCAAGTGCTTCATAAGTATCCGCTGCACCGTAATAAATTTTAACTTCGCCGGAGTCTTCCAGAATCATACCGCCGGGAAAGATGGTATGACCGCGGAACCCGTCGCACTCATATTCTGCTTCCGGCACCAGCAGCGGAGTTTTGCCGATGCCGATAACTTTGTTGGGATTTTCCAGATCCAGCAGCATTACGCCGCCGTAGTAGATCTTGTTCCAGCCATCGTGCCACGCCGGCAGTTCGTAATCGACTTTATTGACAAAGTGCGTCAATGCCAGCCAGCCGTATTGGGTCTTGACCGGCGGAGCTCCGGGCCCGATCTTGCTGTTGCAGCAGGGCATTTTTTCCGCAGGCAATACCAGTTCGCTGTCGCCCCAATAACGCAAGTCAGGTGACTTGGATGACCAGATGTCAAAGGATTCCTTGAACTTTGCACTGCGCCCGTAAACCGGCATGGGTCGTTCCAGACGCATATACAAACCATTGATTTTTTCGGGGAACAAGACCATGTTGCGGTTTTCGGGTACGGCAATATTGAGTATATCGAATTTATCAAAATCCTCGGTTACAGCAATACCGCCCCGGACACCGTGTGCAGTATCCATGGCAAAGCAGACATAGCATTTACCGTCGATCACGGTCAAACGGGGATCGTATACCCGGTAATTTTCTTCCGTATGGATTTCCCAACAGGGCCTGTCGGTCACTTCCCAGTTCACACCGTCATCGCTGAATGCCAGTCCCAGATTGATCTTGCCTTTGCCCCATTCAAAATCTTCTTTGCCGCGGCCGTAGTCGTTGCGGAACACGCAAACATATTTGCCGTTGTATTTGGCAAAACCGGCATTGAAGATCTGAACCGCTTCGTAAGGAACTTTAGAGGCATCCAATATAGGGTTGCCGGGGTAACGTTTGATAAAATCAGGAGTTTTGTAATTCATAAGAAAGCCTTTCAAATTTCATTTTTTACAAATTTCAAGAGATCATTTACATCGCAGGTGGCAAGACATTCGACTGTGTCGGCTGCACCGTAGTAGATCTTTACTTCGCCGGAATCTTCCAGAATCATACCGCCGGGAAAAATCGTACTGCCCCGGAAGCCATCCAGCTCGTAATCACGATCGGGCATCAGCAGCGGTTTTTCGGCAATGGAGATGATTTTAGTCGGATCGTTCAGATCCAGCAGCATCAAGCCGCCTAAATAGGATTTACGCCAGTTGCGGTGCCATGAACACAGGTCTTCATCCACATTCTTTACTGCGTGGTAAGT
>JAFVQX010000200.1 GCA_017504585.1 Lentisphaeria bacterium | reverse complement strand
GTTCCCCCGCAAAAAAATACAGGAGTTTTATTTTATGTGTGTAAAAAAATTGTTTTTTTCAGCAGTTGCGGCGTGTGCCTTTTTGGTCTGCGGCGGTGCAACGCTGGATGTCAACGGCTCGTTTGCAAAAGTTGTAAAAAAAACCGGATTGCCAGCCTACTGGCAGTTGAACAGATGGAAAGGCTATCAGCCCCTTGCCAAGTGGGAACTGCTTACTGAAAAAACCGGCAAAGTGCTGCATGTATTCGACGTTAAGGGCAAAAGCGGTTTCGGTTTGCACTGCAACCGTTACTTTGAAGCTGCAGCCGGTGACGAGATCGTTATTTCAGCCGAAGTACGCGGCAAAGGTTCCGGCGCCTTCGGGTTGCAGCTGCGGGATGCCAAAGGCAATCACCGGGGGCAGACTCAAAAGGGCGGATATTTTACTTTGTCCCAAGATTGGAAAAAAGTCCTGCTCAAACTCAAAGTAATCAATAACTCCAAAGGCGAAACCCAAAAGATCACTCTTACCCTTTCCGGCAGCAAAGGTTCTGAACTCTTTGTCCGCAACATCAATGTAAGCAGTGATGTCAGCGACATTGCGGGTTCTGCTCCCTTCCCCCGGGAGTGGCAGCTCTTTGCCCCGGTCGCAGCTGATCTGGCGGTAAAAACCGATGCAGTCCCAGCAGAAATCAACGGTATTTCCGGCAAACGCACTCTCATTACCGGCTCCCGGAACACGCTGGATTTTTCCGGATTTTTCCCCAAACGCAAGCTGCGCAACACCGGCTGGGCGTTTGCAGAAATGACTTCTCCGACAGATGAAAAACATACTTTCGGCGTTGGTGCTGATTACTTTTTTGCCCTCTATGTAAATGGCAAAAAGGTGTTGGATACACTGAAAAATGGCAACGCCGTGGGCAATCCGCCGCACTTCAACAACTATCTGGTGACGGTGCCGCTTAAAAAAGGCAAAAATATTCTGGCGGTCAAATTCCAGAGCGGCAGCGGCAAAAAAGCCCACCTCTGTATTGGCGGAGCCAACGACCTGCGGGGGCTTGCCAGCTCCATGACTCTTACCCGCACTCTGGAAAAAGATGATTACGAAAACTCTGCCGACCGCCCCGGCAAGCCTGTTATCATCAACGATATAGTGTCTCCCGGCTGGCTGACCAGATCCAATCAGGCAATTTACAGCGAAGGCATTACCATTTTGAGCAAGCAAAGCGGCACTCTGCCCCCTGCGGGAAGCGAAGTTTATCTGGCTGCCGGAGTCAGAGTTCAGAATTTCAAAGGTAAAAAAGCTGAATTCAAACTGGGCAGCACCGCCGCAGTTCTCACCCCCGACGGCAAAAACTGGCAGCTTGCTCTTTACAGCAACGGCAAAATGCTTAAAAATATCGCCCTGCCGGCAACAGCCCTGCCCGGGGATCTGATAGTGGCAAGCAAAAGCGATGCAGTGAACTGCACACTTACCAGCTTGGGCGACAGCAAAGTCAGATCCATAACAGCCCAAATCCCAGTCACAGAAAAAGCCGGTTTGCACTTCTCGCTCAACAGCATTGGCAAAGATTCAAAACTTACCGTCGACAACTACTTTTTCGGTTTTGCTTCGCCGGAAACCAAAAGCAGCAATGTACCGTTCAAACTTGATATTGCCCCGGAATTCGACCCGGTGAAGGCCGGTTGGAAAATGGTTTGGAACGATGAATTTGACGGCGAAAAAGTCGATTTGGTCAACAAATGGTTCATCCCCAGCTGGACCAAAAGCGCCAAACCGGAATATCTGGTGCTGAAAGACGGCTTGCTGCGGCTGCGCTGCGAAATGAAACCCGGCGAAAAACGCCCCCGCACCGTAGGCATCCGCAGCCGCCAGCTGTTCCAGTTCGGCTACTTTGAAGCCAAAGTGCGTTTTACCCAACACCCCGGCTGGTGGGCGGCGTTCTGGCTGCTTACCAACGGCGGCTCCATGACCACCGCCGGCGGCAGCGAAATGGATGTTTTTGAAGACTACGCCACCCGCCGTGCCGACCGGATGATCGCCAACAATTATCATACCTTTATGGGCAAAAAACTCAAGAGCTATGGCTACACCTTTACTTTGCCGGGGAGTCTGGATGACTTTTATGTGATCGGCTGCAAGTGGACACCCTTTGAAGTTTCCATCTACCTTAACGGCAAACTGGTCAAATCCAGCGCTTCCCACAGTCCGTGGCAGAGCTTGACTTATGATGCCATGCACCACGCTTTCCCCACCTCGCCCAACCGGGTGGTAGTCAGCGGTCAGGCCGGCAGCTCCGGAGGCAAAGTAAAAGAGCCTTTTATGGAAGAGTATCTGGTGGATTATGTAAGAGTTTACGCTTATCCGCAAAATGATCTGCCCCAGCTGGAGTGGAAGAGCCGCCCGGAAAACGATATAGTCAAAACCGGCACCGTGCTGAAATTTGCCGCCGATGCCCAACCCAATGCCGAAACCAAGTCGCCGATCACCGGGGTCTATCTCTTTGACAACGGGTATCTGGTAGACTACAAAAACAAAGCCCCCTACAACTTTGAGCTGCCGCTGACACAGGAGCGTTACGATATGTGTGCATGGGGCAGAGCCGGAAAAAGCACCACTGCTCCCCGGCTGGATGGCTATTTTCACTCTTACCAGCTGGCTGCCCAGGATGCTTCCGGCAGGATCGCCATCACCCGGGCATTGAATATTCTTGCCATCGACAAAGAAAGCACCCCCTACAAGGGCAAAGCCGCCGTGATCCCCGGTATGATCAAAGCTGGAGAATTTGATGAAGGCGGCAGAAATGTCAGCAATTTCAATGCCTTAAGCAGCAGAGAGTTCAACCGCGAACGGGTCTATATTGCTCAAGACGGCAGCTGGCTGCGTTACACAGCAGATGTAAAAAATGCCGGTAAGTACAAAGCTGTTCTCAAGCGGAACCAAGTCCGGGATATAACCCGTGGTACCAACTTTTACCCCGTTATGCAGCTGGTACTGTTTGTCAACAATAAAATCGCCGGAACGTTCCAATGCAAACAAGGTGAGATCGAAACTGCACTGGAAAATATCTCCCTCCCCGCAGGCAAAGTCAAGTTGACCATCATGCCCCTGGGCGGCAACGAAATGTGCCCGCAGGAAATAAGTTTTACCATGCAATAAAAACCACATTGCTGTACAGCTCTGTTGCCGCATCCGGCAGCAGAGCTTTTTTCGTTTTAGCGGCACAAAAGATATTTTGCTTATATTAGATAAAAAAATATTGAATTATATTCAATGTGTGCTATATTATTAAGATATTGCGTAAAACAGCTATAAGTGACATTGCTTAACATATTGGAGACAACATGAACGATAATCGCAAATTACCCAAACTGCCATCGATCAAACGGCTCCCTTCGTATCTCCATGAATTAAAGATCTTGCGCGACAATGACCAACAGGTCGTATCCACTACACATTTGGCCCAGAAACTTGGGCTTGAACCCATAATCGTTCGCAAAGACCTTGAACTTGCCTCCAGTCCCGGCTCGCCCGGCGTGGGATACAGTATCCAGAAATTGATCGAAGGTATCGAAAACTTTCTCGGGTGGAACGATGAAAACCCGGTATTTCTGATCGGGGTGGGAAATCTCGGGACCGCGCTGCTGGGCTATAAAGGCTTTTCCGAATACCGGTTCAACATTGTGGCGGCATTTGATAATTCCCCGGATAAGATCGGCACAACAATCCACGACAAACCGGTCTACGATATTGAAAGACTTGCCGAACTTGCCGAAGCTATGCAAGTAAAAATCGCCATTTTGAGTGTGCCGTGCGAATTCGCCCAGAAAGCCGCAGATCATATCGTAAAATCCGGCTTGAGGGCAATCTGGAATTTCACCAATACCCCGTTAGCCCTGCCGCCGGAAATGATCCAGCAGCGGGTGAACATGGCAGGCGATCTTGCAGAGCTTTCAGTAAAACTCTCCGGCAAGATGTGGGACAACGTTGACATTTGATTTTTACATAAAAAAAATAACATATAAACCCTCAAATAAAAAGGACCCAAAATGCAGGAATCCATGGAAAAGACCACAGCAATGATCGAACATTTTGCTGCAGTCAACCGAATTCTCGAGAAGCACAATTTCAGTGCGGCAAAACTGATCCCCATTCTTCAGGAAACACAGGATGTCTACAAGTGCCTGTCCAAAGAAGTGATCAGTTATGTGGCAACCAGCATCGGCGTACCGCCGGCAAAGGTTTACGGCGTTGCGACATTTTACGCACACTTTTCGCTGGAACCCAAAGGCAAGCACATCATCCGTTTGTGCGACGGCACCGCTTGCCACGTCAAAAAATCTCATGGTATCCTGAACGCCTTGCGCAGTCATTTGAAACTTGCCGACGGCAAATCCACTACCGAAGACTTTGCCTTTACGGTGGAAACAGTGAGCTGTCTGGGGGCTTGCGGTCTTGCTCCGGTGATGGTCATCGATGGCGAAGTCCACGGTCAGGTGCAGCCGGAACAGGCAGTTGCACTGGTGGAAGAAATCACCAGAAACGATGCCGCTGAACAGCAATAAAAAGTAAACTGCAAGGATTTATTTAATATGAATATCGATTTGAAGAAAATTGCCGACAACTACCGGCAGGCGACCGGCAAACTTGCCCGCCGTATCATTCTCTGCGGCGGTACCGGCTGCGTGGCAAACGGTGCATTGAAAGTGCGCGATGCTCTGGTCGAAGCACTCAAAAACGCCAATATGGATGTAGTTGTGGAAATCAAAAGCGAAGAAGGCCACACTCACGACAACGCCGTATATGTTTCCAAATCTGGCTGCCAGGGCTTCTGCCAGCAGGGGCCTTTGATGCACATCGAACCCGAACATATCCTTTATACCAAAGTTAAGGTGAGCGATGTACCTGCCATTGTTGAAAAGACGCTCAAAAATGGCGAAATCATCGAAGAACTGCTCTACGCCAATCCCCGTACCGGTGAACGCTGCAAAGGCAATGCCGAGATCCCCTTCCAGAACCGTCAGCACCGCATGGTCATGAAAAACTGCATGATCGAGCCGGAGAATATTGCTGAATACATCGCCCGCGGCGGCTACGAAGGCGCCCGCAAAGCGGTTCAGGAAATGACTCCCGAAGAAGTCTGCCAGTGTGCGGTCGATTCCGGTTTGCGGGGTCGCGGCGGTGCGGGTTTCCCCACCGGCAAAAAATGGCAGGCGGCTTTGAGCAGCAAAAACGATAAAAAATATATTATCTGCAACGGCGACGAAGGCGACCCCGGTGCGTTCATGGACCGCTCGGTCATGGAAGGCAACCCCCACTCGGTCATCGAAGGCATGATGATCGGTGCCAAAGGTATCGGCGCTGACGAAGGTTACGTTTATGTGCGTGCAGAATACCCGCTGGCAGTACAGAGAATGCGTACCGCTGTGGCCGATGCCGAAAAAGCCGGTATTCTGGGCGACAATATTTTCGGTACAAATTTCAGCTTCCGGGTGCACATCATGGAAGGCGCCGGGGCATTTGTCTGCGGCGAAGGTACTGCTTTGATCGCTTCTATCGAAGGACGCCGTGGTATGCCGCGGCCCAAATCCCCCCGCACCAGTGTATCGGGTTTGTGGGGCAAACCCACGATCATCAACAATGTGGAAACTCTTGCGTCGCTGCCCATAATCTTCCGGGAAGGCCCTGATTTCTACCGTTCTGTGGGTACGGAAAAATCCCCCGGCACCAAAACCTTTGCCCTTTCCGGACATGTTGCCAATACCGGTTTGATCGAAGTACCTTTCGGCACGACTTTGCGCGAAATCGTCTACAACATCGGCGGCGGCGTTACCGATAACGACGGCAATATCACCACCGAAGATTTCAAAGCCGTACAGATCGGCGGGCCGTCCGGCGGCTGTCTGGTTCCGGAAATGCTGGATCTGCCCATGGACTTTGACACGCTGCCCGAAGTGGGCGCCATGGTCGGTTCCGGCGGGCTGGTAGTCATGAATAAACAGACCTGTATTGTAAAGATCGCCCGTTTCTTCATGCAGTTTATCCAGAACGAATCCTGCGGCAAATGCGTGCCGTGCCGGGAAGGCACCAAGCAGATGCTGGCTCTGTTGGATGATATAATCGAAGGCCGAGCCACCATGGAAACACTGGAACTGCTGGAACAGACCGCTGCGGCCGTGGAACTTGGCAGCTTGTGCGGACTGGGCAAAACTGCGCCGAATCCGGTGCTTTCCACCATCAAATATTTCCGGGAAGAGTACGAAGATCATGTTATCCGCAAGATCTGCCCTACCGGCGAATGTAAAGCGCTTGCCCGCCCGGAAATCGATGCTGAAAAGTGCAAAGGCTGTACCGCTTGTGCCCGCAAGTGCCCGGTCAATGCCATTACCGGCACAGTCAAACAGCCTCACGTGATCGATGCGGACAAATGCATCAAATGCGGTGCTTGCAAAGCCACATGCAAATTTGATGCCATAAAGGGTCTTTAATTTACGGAGAATATATAAATGGAAACCAAACCCAATACTATTACAATAAATAATATAGAAGTTGCCATCGAAGGCGAACGCAACTTGCTTGAAGTCATTCGCAAAGCGGGTATCGATCTGCCCACTTTCTGCTATCACTCGGAACTCTCCATCTACGGGGCATGCCGTCTTTGTCTGGTGGAAGTCGTGGGCCGCGGCGTGACTGCCGCCTGTTCCACCGCCCCCCGCGCCGGTATGGTCATCAAAACCGAAACCGCCCAGCTGCGGAACATGCGTAAGATCAATATCGAGCTGCTGCTTGCCAACCACAAGCGCGAATGCCCCAGCTGTGCCCGCAGCAACAACTGCAATTTGCAGGATATTGCCCGCCGGTTGGGTGTCAGCGAGATCCGTTACAAGCAGACCGAAAAAACTCTGCCCATCGACGACTCCAGCGACTCCATCGTGCGTGACCCCAACAAGTGCGTACTTTGCGGCGACTGCGTGCGGGTCTGCTCCGAAGTCCAGAGCGTCGGCGCCATCGACTTTGCCTTCCGCGGTGCCAAAGCCAGAGTTGCTCCGGCTTTTGACAAAAACCTTAACGAAGTGGAATGTGTAAACTGCGGTCAGTGTGCGGCAGTCTGCCCCACCGGTGCCATTGTACCCAAACCCGATTACGATAAAGTCTGGGCAGCATTGAACGATCCCGAGAAGGTGGTGATCGCTCAAATCGCACCGGCAGTGCGGGTGGCTTTGGGTGAATACTTCGGCTGCAAAATTGGCGAAAATGTGGAAGGTCAGATGATCTCCGCCTTGAAATTGATGGGCTTTGATTATGTGTACGACACCTGCTTCTCGGCAGATATGACCATTTTTGAAGAAGCCACCGAACTTCTGGAACGCATCCAGAACGGCGGCAAGCTGCCCATGTTCACCAGCTGCTGCCCGGCATGGGTGAAATTTGCCGAAATCTATTACCCGGAACTGCTGCCGAATCTCTCCAGCACCCGTTCTCCGCAGCAGATCTTCGGCGCCGTGGCGCGTCAGACATTGCCCGCCAAACTGGGGATCAAACCGGAAAATCTGGTGATCGTATCCATCATGCCCTGCGTGGCCAAGAAGTTTGAAGCCAAGTTGGATAAATTCAAGCGCGACGGCCGTCCGGATGTAGACTACGTTGTCAGCACCGTGGGCTTGGCTCAAATGATCAAATCCATGGGTATAAATATGATGCAGCTGCCCCAGGAATCTTTTGACATGCCCCTGGGGTTCTCCACCGGCGGCGGGGTGATCTTCGGTGCCACCGGCGGGGTGATGGAAGCCGCCTTGCGTTACGCAGTAGAAAAACTGGAAGGCAAACCGCTGGAAAAGGTGGATTTCAAAGAAGTCCGCGGCATGGCCTCTCTGCGGGAAGCCACTTACAACGTTTCGGGCAAAGAAGTAAAAGTAGCAGTGGTACACACTCTTTCTGCCGCCCGCAAACTTATTGAAAAAATCAAAGCAGGCGAAGCAGATTACCAGTTTGTGGAAGTCATGTCCTGCCCCGGCGGCTGTATTGCCGGCGGCGGTCAGCCCATCAACACCACTCCGGGCTTCCGCCAGCAGCGTGCCTCCGGGCTTTACTCGGCAGATAAGACCCGCCGCTTGCAGAAATCGCAGGATAACTTCCTGGTTGCCCAGTGCTACGAAGAAAATTACGGCGGCAAACCCGGCAGCCACGAAGCCCACGAAGCTTTGCACACCCGTTATCAGAACCGGGGTCAGATCTTCGACGCCCGGCAGAACGTACTCTGCGGCAGCGCCGAAAAGAAGTTGCCCATCTGCGTAACGATCTGCACCCAGCAGCAGGATTGCAACGGTCAGGAACTGCTGGTGGGGCTGGTGGGATTTGTCAAGCAGAATGGCTTGGCAGAGAAAGTAGATATTGATGCGACTTTCAGCTCCAGACCTCAAAAAGAAGGTACCATCGGCATAACCATCGGCGATCTGGTGCTGGATATGGAAGATTACTCCATTGAAACTCTCGGACAGGCGATCAAAGAAGGTATTGCCGCGCTGTAAAATCGGTTATCTTTGATCAAAAACGTTTTTATCGCTCCCGGATTTATATAAAAGTCGTCCGGGAGCGATTTTTTATTGTCAAAATGGTTGAAAAAATCGTTTTATAGAGTATATTATATAAATTTAATCGTGTATTACCGGGAGATCATGAATTTTCCGGTACGGATAAGTTTTTTTACAACCATTCAACCATTAAACAAACATTGGAGGTTTTCAATGGGTAAAGTCATGCAGACGATCGACGGTAACTACGCCGCAGCGTATGTAGCTTACGCATTCAGCGAAGCAGCCGCGATCTACCCGATCACCCCGTCCTCGACGATGGGTGAGTACGCCGACACCTGGGCAAGCCAGGGTCTGAAGAACATGTTCGGCCAGGTGGTCGAAATCGCAGAAATGCAGTCCGAAGCCGGTGCAGCCGGTGCGGTCCACGGCAGCTTGAGTGCCGGTGCGTTGACCACTACTTTTACCGCCAGCCAGGGTTTGCTGCTGATGGTTCCCAACATGTATAAGATCGCCGGTGAAATGCTCCCGACCGTCTTCCATGTATCCGCCCGTGCCCTCGCCGCGCAGTCCTTGTCGATCTTCGGCGACCACTCCGACGTTATGAGCTGCCGTTCCACCGGTTATGCCATGACCAGTGCTGCTTCTATCCAGGAAACCCACGACCTTGCCATCGTTGCCCACTTGGCCACGCTGGAAAGCGAAGTACCGTTCCTGGCTTTCTTCGACGGTTTCCGTACTTCTCACGAAATCCAGAAGATCGAGCTGTTGGACTATGCTGATATGAAGTCCATGCTGGATATGAAGTTTGTGGAACGCTTCCGCAACCGCGCTCTGCGTCCGGAAGCTCCCTACGCCAAAATGGCTGCCCAGAACCCTGACGTCTACTTCCAGGGTCGTGAAACCACCAACAACGAATATGCCGCATTGCCCGCCATCGTCCAGAAATACATGGATGTTGTTGCCAAGGCCACCGGCCGCAGCTACCACCTGTTCGATTACGTCGGTGCCGAAGATGCCGAAGATGTGATCGTTGCCATGGGTTCCGCTTGCGAAACTATTGAAGAAACCATCAACTACCTGAACGCCCGCGGCAGCAAGCTGGGTCTGGTGAAAGTGCGTCTGTATCGTCCCTTCGACGCCGCAGCTCTGGTCAACGCTCTGCCCAAGAGTGTCAAACGCATTGCTGTCATCGACCGCTGCAAAGAGCCCGGCTGCCTTGGCGAACCGTTGTTCCTGGATGTTCAGGCGGCTTTGGCCACCACCGGCATCAAGATCATCGGCGGTCGTTACGGTCTGGCCAGCAAAGAGTTCACTCCCAGCATGGTCAACGCCATCTACAAGCACCTGGCCGGCAAATGCACCCACAACTTCACAGTGGGTATCAACGACGACAAGAGCAATCTCTCCCTTGCCATCGATGAACAGCTGGTCACTGAACCTGCCGGTTCCACCGCTTGCATGTTCTGGGGTCTGGGCGGCGACGGTACCGTCGGCAGCAACAAGAACTCCATCAAGATCATCGGCGACAACACCGACAAATACGTTCAGGCTTATTTCTCCTACGACAGCAAGAAGTCCGGCGGCGTGACCGTTTCGCACCTGCGTTTCGGCGATGTGGAAATCAAATCTCCTTATCTCATCACCGCTCCCGACTTTGTAGCTTGCCACAACGAAGCCTATGTGGGCCGTTATGACATGCTTGCGGGTATCAAAGAAAATGGTACCTTCCTGATCAATACTTCCAAGAAAGCTGATGAAGTTTTCGCCTCCTTCACCAAAGAAATGCAGGAAGTGATCATCGCCAAGAAGATCAAGGTCTATGCCATCGACGCACTCAAGACTGCTTTGGAAGTCGGCAGTGCCAAGTATGTATCGACCATCATGCAGACCTGCTTCTTCAAACTTGCCGCCATCATTCCGGCCGAAGAAGCCATTGGTCACATCAAGAAGGCGATCGAAAAGAAATTCAAGAAGAAGGGCGACGAAATCGTTGCCCAGAACATCAAGTGCGTGGATATGGCTTTGGAAGGTCTGGCTGAAATCGCCATTCCTGCTGCTATTACCGAAAGCTATGTAGCACCCAAACTGATCGCCGACGATGCCGGTGATTTTGCCACCAAACTGATGAAGCCGATCCTGCACTTGCAGGGCGACAGCATCCCGGTTTCCGCCATGAGCTTCGACGGCTCCATGCCCACCGGTACCAGTGCTTTGGAAAAACGCGGTATTGCTCCCAGCGTACCGAAATGGGATTCTGCCAAGTGTATCCAGTGCAACCAGTGCGTTATGGCTTGCCCCCACGCTGCCATCCGTGCCAAGCTGGTCAAAGAAAGCGATCTGGCCGGCAAGCCCGCGACCTTTGAAACCGTCGCTCCCAAGGGCGTGAAAGAACCCGGTCTGGTCTATCGCATGCAGGTCTATGTGGAAGACTGTACCGGTTGCGGTGTCTGTATTGAAACCTGTCCTGCCAAGGAAAAGGCTCTCTCCTTCAGCCCGCTGGCTGCCGAACGCGCTGCCGGTCAGAACGAAAACGAAAAATTCTTCGAAGCCCTGCCCGACAATGTCACCGGTGGTGTCAGCACTGATACCGTCAAGGGTTCCCAGTTCCTGAAACCCTACTTTGAATTCAGCGGTGCTTGCGCCGGTTGCGGCGAAACCCCCTATGTCAAACTGGTAAGCCAGCTCTTCGGTAACCGCATGGTGGTTGCCAATGCTACCGGTTGCAGCTCCATCTACGGCGGCAGCTTCCCCAGCTTGCCCTACTGCAAAGACAAGGCCGGCCGCGGTCCCGCATGGGCCAACAGCTTGTTTGAAGACAACGCTGAATACGGCTACGGTATGCGTATGGCTATTGATACCAACCGCGCCCAGCTCCGCAACAATGTGGAAGCTCTGTTGGAAAAAGCCGGCGATTGCAAGTGCGAAATCAAAGCGCTGCTCACCAAGGGTATCGAACTTTGGAACAGCACCGATGCCGAAGCTATCGCCAATCAGGATGCCATCAAAGCCGCATTGCCCGCAGCTATTGAATCCGCTGCCTGCCCGGAAGGCAAAGCCATCCTTACCAAGATCGCAGAACTTGCCGACTACTTCGTGGACAAGAGCTTGTGGATCTTCGGCGGTGACGGCTGGGCATACGATATCGGTTACGGCGGTTTGGACCACGTTGTGGCCCAGAAGCGCAATGTGAACATTCTGGTACTGGATACCGAAGTGTACTCCAACACCGGCGGTCAGGCCTCCAAGTCCACCCCCATCGGTGCTGTGGCTCTCTTTGCCAACGCCGGTATGGAACAGACCAAGAAGAATCTGGGCTTCATGTGCATGAGCTACGGCAATGTCTATGTGGCAAGCATCTGTATGGGTGCCAACCGCCAGCAGGCTTTGACCGCGATCAAAGAAGCTGAAGCTTACAATGGTCCTTCCATCATCCTGGCTTACGCTCCCTGTATTGCCCACGGTATCAAGGGCGATATGCGCATGAGCCAGAACGAAGCTAAAAAGGCTGTGGATGCCGGTTACTGGCCGCTCTACCGCTACAATCCGGCCAACGCCGAAGCTCCGTTCAAGTGGGAAACCAAAGAAGCTACCGGCAGCTTCCAGGACTTCATCCGCGGCGAACGCCGTTACGCCAGCTTGACCAAGACCAATCCTGCCAACGCCGAAGAACTCTTCGCCAAGGCAGAAGCGGACTGCAAGCGTCGTATGGACTTCTTCAAGAAGCTCGGCGAAGTAATGAAATAATTTTCATTGCCAATAATACAAAAGACGTGGTTCAAAAGAGCCACGTCTTTTTTTATGCTGCAAGGTATAGTTTTTTACTTTTTTCAGGATTTTTTCTGAATTGGACTTGAAAAATAAGTATTTTTCAGTAAATTTAGTAAGTGTAGAGCAAGTATAAGCAACCATAGCTTTTGATGTGCTGTTTTATTTGATAAAGCTGATATTCCGGCAATAGTTGCGCAAAACAAAAAATTTTATCAGGATTTAAGGTTATGTCAGGCAATACACATTTTTTGCAAACGGATGAAGTTTTTGCCGACTATACCATATTGAATTTCTGCGGCAGCGGTGCTTACGGCGAAGTTTACCTGGCAGAAGATATAACTCATAAAGTCGTGGCGCTTAAACTCATCCCCATATCCTACGGCAGCGAAGTCTGGCGCATGGAACTCATCGGCTTGCGGCATTACCGGCAGGCGGTGGAAGATCACAAATCCCTGATCGAAGTGCTGCATGTGGGCGAAACAGATAATTTCTTCTATTATACCATGGAAGCCGCCGACAACATGCTCCACGGCGATTCCGAAGAGTATGTAGCCGACACCCTCGCCCACCGCTTGGAACGGGGCGGCAGACTGGAGCCGGAAAAAGTCCTGGAGCTTGCTCACAATCTGCTTGACGCTTTGGAACACCTTTCGGAGCACGATCTGGCACACCGGGATATAAAACCGGCGAATATTGTTTTCATCAATGGGCAACCCAAATTAAGCGATATCGGATTGATCTCCAATACCGGGGTACGCTCCAAAGTTGTCGGCACGCTGGAATACCTGCCGCCGGAGATCGCCGACGGAGATCCGGTGGGTTATGGTCATGACCTCTATTCGCTGGGCAAAGTATTGTATTGTGCATTGACCGGATTGCTGCCGGAGAATTTTCCGGAAGTACCGATTTCGGTGCCCTTGCGGGCATGGCGGCAATTCAAAAATGTTTTGCTGAAAGCTTGTTCTCCTGATCCGCGTCAACGCTTTTACTCGCCAACGTCATTCCGGGCGGCATTGCCATCGGTCATCAGAGAAACGACTTTTGTGGATGAAGCAATGGAAGATTTGCGCAGTTACCGCAAAATGCACCCGGTGGCATGGCGCTTGAGCTGGTTTTCGGTAACACTGGCAATCGCAGCAATGACTTTGAGCTTGTTTCTGGCCATGAATCAGAAACGGGCTTACCACAATGCCAGACAAGATAAAATAAGCTTTATTTTCCGAACCATCGAGCTGCTGAACGACCGTCAGATACATTTGCAGAAACTTGCCGGACAAAGCGGCAACAGTGCCCGGGCATGGCAGTTGCAGACCATTGCCGAACTGGCATCCGACGCCCGCGCCGAAGGCGATTGGGATGCCACCGAGCGTTATTGCCGGCTTGCCGATGCCATATTAAAACGCTGGAGTGTGGAAGAATTCCGCAGTTTGCAGGAAACTTATCCAGCCGATAAACTGCCGGACGACCGGAATAAACTTTTTGAAATGCTTACAGCATACACGACCTTTCGTGCAACACCGTTGACCGCGTATCAGTTGGATTACGCGGCACAGCTTTTGAATGAAACTATTGCCAAGCTTTCGGAAAAGGCGGCAGCAAAATGGGCCGGTCCCCTGCCCGGAAGCAACTGGCAGCACCCGGAAATACCGGATCTGAAGCTGGTATATATGCCGCAAAGCAGCAGCGAAGACGGTAAGCCGATCCGGGATTTCTGGGTGGCAGATACCGAAGTTACCAACGAACTTTTTGCACAAATACTCCCCAAAAGCAATTTGAAACTCTCATCTCCGCAACTTCCGGTAACCAATCTTACCTGGAACGACCGGCTTGACTTCTGCCGCCAGTTGACTCTCCATGCCAGGGAACGGGGATTTTTGCCGGATAATTACATATTCCGACTGCCATATCTGGATGAGTGGAGCTATATATTGCGGGGCGGCTGGTCAAGCGCGGCAAACTTTCTTTACGAAAACCGCATAATCCATAAAGTTGCGTGGTTCGGCGGAAACTCCGATTATCAGCTGCACCCGGTTCGCCAGCTCGACAGCGGCGAATTGGGTATTTACGACTTGCTGGGCAACGCTGCCGAAAGCGTAGTTGCCCAACCGGTAGAAGCGGGCAAACGGCCGGTGGTTTACAATATGGGGGCAAGTTTCCGCGACCGGCGTTTGAGTCAGGAGTTGCAGAAAAAGCTCGATCTGGACATGCTGGAAAACAAGTGGAGCGGCTTCCGGGTCGTGCTTGCGCCCGGTACCATGGAATACTTTGAACGCTGCTGGTTTACCGGACAGGCTTTTACATTCAGACAAGCCGGTGATATTTATGAACTGCTTGGCACACCATATTGCCGCTGGACATATAGATCGGCAGAAGCCTGGAAAAAACTTCTTGAAACAGATCCGGTAATGCTGCAAAATAACAAATTACGCAATAAACTCCTGCAAAGCAACTGGCGCCTGCATGAATTGCCGGTGCTGACCAGCGCCCGCTACCGGAATGGTCAATGGCTGTGGAGCAATGGCCAAAAGGTAAGATCCGGCGAGTGGTTGAGCGATATCCATGGAGCCAATGCCTCCAACAACTCCATGGTGTGGGATCACGGGTTCTGGCGCAAAACTTTGCAGCATGAAACAGTGCCGCTTATACTGCTCAAATACCCGGAAAACCGTCGGCACAAACTTGATTTGGCAAATAAAAAATCTGATTTGATCCTGAAAAGTTTTTCCCTCAACAGCCGCAAATTTTATCTCTTGCAGGCCCCGGTTGATTGGTATACTGCACGCCGTCTTTGTGCTTTGCTGGGCGGAGAGCTTGCAGTGTTTGCCAGCCAGGCAGAACTTAATTCGCTGAAAAACAGTATGAAAAAATTCCGCAACATGCGTATAGCCTTGAATTGCTACCGGAAAAACGGCAAATGGGAGTGGGCAAACGGCGCTGCCGGTCCAAAAACTCTCCCGCCGGCCAAACTTCACGAAACAGTATCTCTCAACCGGAGTTTCATGGCTCTCTATAACGACGAATATTGCAGTTCTCCGGAGTTCGACGCATTTATTTGCGAGATCAAATAGTCCCTCCCCGGCGGATCTTCAGCGGGGTTCCAAAGCAAACATCTTTCCTTGAGATACACGACTTGCCACCTTGACCGGCACCCAGGTAGGCACCAGTTCGTGATCGCCCCAGGAATTGCTGACCGCAACTTCGCCGGTCAACACATTGTAGCCCACGACCAGACACATGTGCGCCCCGCCTTTGGCAGGAACTTTGTATTTGCTTATGATTTTGCGCCATTTTTCAGGATCGGTCCGTAAACGATCCTTCAAACTGTTGCGGCGCACCTTTTCGTACTCTTGATTGGTATACATGACCCAAAACAGCGGAACACCTTCATCAATATACCGCATGACCAGCTTCATTCTTATATCTCCCAGAACCGATGTCTTCAGCCCGGCACTTTTTCTTACCGACCCCATCGCACGCATGGCACTTTTGGCATAGGTGCCCCCGCCATCTTTGGTTTTGGCGGCATCAGCGATCTGGTGCATATTAACATTGTTGATCCCGTAGTAGCGCAAAACCCGCTCGATCGTGGCGGGCACACAATACCCTTTACTGCCCTGATCGACCATAGGGATATTATCAATATATACGTCACCGAAGTTATTGCGCTTCAAATTCCGGGTAAAATCTTTGCCCTTTACGCTGTAATCACGAAATCCGGCATGTTTGAGCGGTGAAGATCCGGCCGGGGGCTTGCTCTCGACAGCCTGGTAAACTTTCACAAAATGTATGTGCAGTATTGTGTATTCTTCGCGCACATACTCAAGATAAAACTCTACATTTTTACCAACCCACTTGCGGGCGGAGTGTCGCATTTTTTTATGCCCATAGCTGCATCGCACCGGCGCCCCACCCCACGACGAAAGCGTATCAGATATGGTTCTGGCGGCATTGCGGATAATATTTTTGAAGCGTTCCTCGTTGGCAGAGTCCCCTTTATTGGCATAAATTATATCAAGCAAGGCAAGTTTGGCGGATCGATCATAGTGGGCACGCATTTCCAATGCCGGAGAATTAAGGATCAATACTTTACCCAATTTGAGTGTACGCATTGAATCGTCACCATGAAATCGCAGATTATATTTTTTGAATAAAGAGTTTTCAAAATCCTTGCGATACCACACACCTTCCTGATTTATCAGCTCCAGCCCCAGCAAGCTGTTCCATACATCATATTCACCCCGGAGCATCACAGGAGATACCACCAGAAAGATGAATAATAATGTATGAAATAACTTTCTCACAACAAACTACCACATTTGTTAAGCCTGACCCAACGGAAAACTTTTTTGTACCGGGTACGAACTTAATTTACAGGCAAAAACGTTTTTTTCAATAAAAATCAACTTTTTTTATAAAAAAAATTTGCAAAATGATTTTTCAGGTGTATTATAATATTGTAATCATTACAAACCAATAATGATTACAAAAAAAGAATAAAAAACCAACCTAAACGAAAGGGATGAAAAATGAAGTTTGTATGTCAGATTTGCGGTTATGTTCATGAAGGCGAAAATGCACCGGCAGCCTGCCCCCAGTGCAAAGCTCCGGCAGCTAAATTCACCAAACAGGAAGCCAGCGACGGCGCTATAAAGTTTGCCTGCGAACACTACATCGGCGGCCATGATGATATTGATTGCGAAGTGCGTGAAGGCTTGAAAGCCAACTTTATGGGCGAATGCACCGAAGTAGGCATGTACCTTGCCATGAGCCGTCAGGCCGATCGCGAAGGTTATCCGGAAATCGCCGAAGCTTACAAGCGTTACGCTTTTGAAGAAGCCGAACACGCAGCGAAGTTTGCCGAACTTCTGGGCGAAGTGCTCTCCTCCAGTACTGAAAAAAATCTGCGTATGCGCGTGGAAGCCGAAACCGGCGCCTGTGCCGGCAAGTTCGATCTTGCCAAGCGCGCCAAGGAACTCGGTTACGACGCCATCCATGATACTGTCCACGAAATGAGCAAAGATGAAGCCCGCCACGGTGCCGGTTTTGCCGGTCTGCTCAAGCGCTTCTTTGATAAATAAGTTGTGACTGCAAAACCGGATGTGCTCGCACGCGATCCGGTTTTGATGCGGCACGCTACATCTGAAGGAAATTTTTTATGCAGACTACAGCCGCATATTTAAGGGAATTGGGGTTGACGCCCTCCCCGCAGCGTTTGGCAATTTACATGTTTCTTAAAAACAACGCCATTCATCCGACGGTGGATACCATTTATAATGGTGTTTTGCAGGAATTGCCATCCATATCGCGCACAACCGTTTACAACACGGTAAAAAAGCTTGCAGAAGTTGGCGCCGTGCAAGAAGTTATCATCGAAGACGGCGAACTGCGCTACGATGCAGATATGTCCGATCACGGGCATTTCAAATGTCAGGAGTGCGGCAAAGTCTTTGACCTCTTCCCACCGGCGAATACTCCGCTGGTCAATCAGATCCACGGCTTGCCCGAAGGTTTTGTGGTAAAACGACTGCACCTCTGCTGCCGTGGTCTTTGCCAGGATTGTGCCGGCAAGGCTTGATCACCTGAAAAAAATCACAAGGCTGTTGCAAAACTGAATATATTGCAACAGCCTTGATCTTTTTATAAAATCTTATCTGCCGGTAAAAACGGGGTATTGCAAAACTTAAAATTTTGCAACAGCCCCGATTATTTTTATTGAGCGCTCTGGCAGATCGCGATGGCAGCGGCACCGACGATATCTTCGGCACTGCAGCCGCGGGAAAGGTCGCTCATAGGTTTAGCCAAACCTTGCAGCACGGGGCCGAAAGCATCGGCTTTACCCAGACGCTGCACCAGCTTGTAGCAGATATTTCCGGCGTTCAGATCCGGGAAAATCAGCACGTTGGCATCGCCCTGAATGGCACTGCCGGCGGCCTTGCTCTTGGCAACCGAAGGCACGATCGCGGCGTCAGCCTGCAATTCGCCATCGACTACGATATCCAGCTTTTCAGCGGCAACGCGTTCTTTGCAAAGCTTGGCAGCTTCCACAACTTTTTCCAGCAACTCATGCTGGGCACTGCCGAAGCTGGAGAAAGAAAGGAACGCTACTTTCGGCTGCTTGCCGAAAAGTGAGCGGTAGGTCGCAGCGGTCGCCAAAGCAATGTCCACGAGCTGTTCAGCGTTGGGGTTGGGGTTCACAGCACAGTCGGCGAACATCAGAGTATTTTCGCCGTTGGGGGCAGTGGTCGCCAAATCCATCACAAAGCAGCTGCTGCCGATCTTGATGCCGGGAGCAGTACCGATGCACTGGAAAGCCGCACGGAGCATATCCGCTGTGGAAGCGATACTTCCGGCAACCAATGCATCAGCCATGCCGTTGCGAACCATCAATGCCGAAAAATAAATGCGGTCGCTCATCACCTTGCGGGCCTGTTCCATGGTGCAGCCTTTTTTGGCACGCATTTCGCAGAACTGGGCAACATACTGTTCAAAGAAATCGCAGTTGAGGTAGTCGATCACATCGAATTTGCATTCAGTTACACCGGCTTCGGCGCAAGCGGCCTTGATTTCGTTGGCGCTGCCGAGTACGATCACTTTTTTGGCGATCTTTTCATCGGCGATCATATTTGCGGCCTTGACCACGCGGGGATCCTGACCTTCGGGAAGCACGAGAGTTCTGCCCAGCGCAACCGCACGGGCCTTGATTGTATCAATAGCAGCCATTTTTTGCTCCTTGTTATACAGTTGAATTTATTTAGCCAATACTTCGATCGCGCTTTCGGCGATCATAAGTTCTTCATTCGTGGGCATAACGATCGCCTTGAGGGTGCTGTCATCAGTGGAGATGACACCGGCTTTGCCGAAACACTCTTCGTTGCGGGCGCTGCACATGGTAACACCCAAGCTGCGGACACCGGCAAGGACTTTTTCGCGGATCTGCACAGAAAATTCACCGATACCGCCGGTAAAGACCAGTGCATCAAGTTTGCCATCCAGCAGCACATAGTATGCACCGATGTATTTGACGATTCTGCGGACAAACATCTTGACCGCCAGATCGGCTCTGCCTTCGCCCTTTTCGGCAGCGGCAAGCATATCACGCATATCGCCGGAGTTGATTCCGCCAATGGCGAACAGACCGGATTTCTTATTCAGAATAGTGCCGACTTCTTCCGGAGTATGACCAAGTTCGATCATGCGCAGGGCAGCAGCGGCGTCGATGTCGCCGGAACGGGTACCCATCATCAAGCCTTCAAGGGGAGTCAAGCCCATGGTGGTATCGATGACTTTGCCGTTCTGGATAGCCGCAATACTGCAGCCATTGCCCAGGTGGCAGGTGATCAGATTAACACTGTTGACATCTTTTTTGAGGAATTCCGCCGAAGCACGGGTCACAAAACGGTGGCTGGTGCCGTGGAAACCATACTTGCGGATGCCGTGCTTTTCGTAGAATTCATAAGGGATCGGGTACAAAAATGCTTCCGGCGGCATGGTCTGGTGAAATTCAGTATCAAACACACCCACGTTAGGCACGCCGGGCATAGCCGCTTCGCAAGCCTCAATACCGGCAAGGTTGGCGGGGTTGTGCAGCGGACCAAGGGGGATGTAATCGCGGATGATCTGTTTGACAGCTTCATCGACCTTGATGGGCTGGGTGATCTTGTCGCCGCCCAGCAGCACGCGGTGGCCGCAAGCGGAGATTTCGGTCAGGCTCTTGAGTACGCCGACTTCGGGCTTGACCAGCGTTGCGCAGACTTCGTTGAGGGATTCAACATGGTCCTTGGCGGAGATTTCGTTTTCAAACTTAAAACCGTCAGCGCGTTTATAAATCAAATTCGGGTGATCCGAACCGATACGTTCTACCTGACCTTTGCACAAAACCGATTTGTCGGTCATGTCAAAGAGCGTGAATTTCAGCGAGCTGCTGCCGGCATTTACTACCAATACTTTCATTTTCCTATCCCTGATTATTTGTTAAAAAAGGTTTATTTTTTGCGTAATATCTCAAATTTTGTACAACTGAAGTGTTAAATTATATCATTTACGATCATAAATATAACATACAAGTTATGATTTGTCAAAAATATCAAAACTACAGCCTGCCGCCGGTGGATACAGCGTGAGGCAAGGTCGAGTTTTGCAATGCCCTGCCCGAGGAATCCGGCTTCGTTTTACTACGCCGTGACAAGGTGTACCTTTCGATCCGCCTTCGCATAAAGCTACGGCGGACAAGCCGAGGTGCAGGGTTGCGGCAAGGCTCGAGATTGCCCGCGATGTGCCACCGTACATTGCCAGCTCACAAAATTCAGGATACTGTTTACTTTTTGCGGAATACGATCCGACCTTTGGTCAAATCATAAGGCGACATTTCCAAGGTCACGCTGTCCCCGGGCAGAATGCGGATGAAGTTCAAACGCATACGGCCGCTGATATGGGCATTTACCATGTGTCCATTGGCAAGCTCCACCTTGAACATGGTATTCGGCAGCAGTTCACGGACCGTGCCTTCCACTTTGATTACATCGTCTTTTGCCATGTTAAGATCTCCGGTTCATTATCTGTAATTAAAATTGAGTGTTCAAAATGCGCAGATAAACTGCCATCGCGGGTGCGGATCGTCCAACCATCGTCATCCTGACTTATACGGTTGGTACCCAAATTCAGCATCGGCTCGATCGCCAGCACCATACCGGGCACCAGTCTGGGGCCCCGCACCGGTGTTACATAATTTGGTACATCCGGCGGTTCATGCAACTGTATACCCACACCATGACCGACCATTTCCCGGACTATGCCCAGGCGATCTGCCAAAGCGCGTTTTTCCACCGCCCGGCTGATATCTCTTATATAACAGCCTTTTCTGGCAGCGGCAATACCTGCCATAAGTGCTTCCTGTGTAGCTTTAAGCAAGCGTGCTGTATCTTTGGGCAGCTCGCCAAAGCCTACGGTCACTGCAGTATCGCCGACTGCACCGTTGTATTTTACGCCGATATCCAGACTGACGATATCGCTTTCCTGTACCACCCGGTGAGCAACACCGATACCGTGGACAACTTCGTCATTAAGCGATATGCAGATATTGCCGGGAAAACCATGATAGTTGAGAAAACCGCTGGTTCCGCCCGCCGACCGGATCAATTCTCCGGCAAGCTGATCGATCTGCAACGTAGTCATGCCGGGGCGGATCAGCGATACAAGCTGATCGCGCACCTGCGCGGTCATACTCATTGCCACCCGGATACGCTGGATCTCTTCGGCAGTATGGATCACACAATCCCGAAAAAGTGCCATAACACTATGCCTTTGTGCTCGGAATTATTTTAAACCATCCAGCATGATCTGGAAGATCTTTGCCTTGTCAAGTTCAGTTATCGGCATCAGCAAACCGCTTTCGCGATAGAAGTCGATCAACGGCTGGGTGCTTTCGTGGAAGACCTTCAAACGGCCCTGGGCGGTTTCCAGCGAGTCGTCGGAGCGCTGGATAAGTGCGCCGCCGCAATGGTCACAGATGCCGGGTTTGGCAGGCTTCATGAAGAGTTTATTGAAAATAGCACCGCATTTGCTGCAGCTCATACGGGCAGTCAAACGTTCCAGCACCACTTCGTCGGGCACATCAAAGAAGACTACGGCATCCAGTTTTTTGCCGATCTTGGCAAGGATCTTGTTGAGCATTTCGGCCTGGGCGATGGTGCGGGGATAACCGTCGAGAATAAAACCGTTGTCGCAATCGCTCTTGCTCAAACGGCTTTCCACGATTTCGCCCACCAATTCATCGGATACAAGCTGACCGGCATCCATGATGGCGGCAAGTTTTTTGCCCAGTTCGCTGCCGGAAGCCTTTTCGGCACGGAGCATGTCACCGGTAGAAATGTGAGCAAGTTTGACCTGTTCAAGCAACAATCCCGAAAAAGTACCTTTGCCGGCACCGGGAGCACCCATGAACACCAGATTTTTCTTTGTGAGTTCCATTTTTTTCTCCTGAAAAATAGTTTTTGATAAAGATAGTTATTTTACAAGTTTTTCGATTTCAGTTTTCAAATCGGCGAATGCAACTTCTTTCTGTTCGCCGCCCGCCAAATCTTTAAGCACCGCAACTCCTTTGGCAAGCTCTTCATCGCCAACGATTACCGCACAAGCCGCATTAAAGCGGTTTGCTGCACGCATCTGTGCTTTCATGGATTTACCGGCAAGCTCCGTTGCCACAGCTATACCCTGTTTGCGCAATTCGGCAGCATACTTGAACTTGAATTCTTCGGCAGCTTCGCCCAAAGCCGCAATAAAGACGCACCGGGGCTCTTTTTCATTACCGTTCGCTGGCAGATTCAATGCTTCACGCACCATCATCAACCGTTCCATCCCGGCAGCAAAACCTACACCGATGACCGGTTTGCTTTCGCCGGGCAGAGTCAGCTCGTACCGGCCGCCGCCGGCGATGGCGTTCTGGGCGCCCAGACCGGGGTGGGTGATTTCAAACACTGTATGCACATAATAATCCAATCCGCGTACCAGGAAGGGGTCGATCTCGTACTTGATCCCCAGCCAGTCCAGACGTTTGCAAACTTCCTGAAAATACTCCCGGGAGCTTTCGCTGAACATCCCGGCGTAATCCGGTACATTGGCAATGATCTCGCGGCAGGATTCCACTTTGCAGTCCAAAATGCGCCACACGTTGCCTTCCAGACGTTTGCGGCAATCTTCGCACAAAAGATCCACATGTTTGCTGAAAAATTCTTTAAGTGCCGCCGCGGCCGCCGGCCGATCGGCAGCCACCCCGCGGGTGTTCAACTTAAGCGTGGCACCGGTAATGCCCAACTCTTCGAGAAATGCCAGAAGCATAGCAATAGTTTCGGCATCCAGTTCGGGAGCGACTCTGCCCACATTTTCCACCCCAACCTGGTGGAACTGACGGCGGCGGCCGGCGGCCGGACGCTCACCGCGGAACATGGGGCCAATATAAAAAACCCGTTGTTCCACACCATTGAGTACATCGGTATTGAGCAATGCCCGCATGGTACCGGCTGTACCTTCGGGGCGGAGAGTCACGCTTCTGCCGCCGCGGTCATTGAATGTATACATCTCTTTTTGAACGACTTCGGTTTCATCGCCCAAACCGCGCTGGAATACTTCGGTTGCTTCAAAAATCGGCGTACGCAATTCGCCGTAGTTGAATCTGCCGAACACGCTGCGTGCCGTTTCTTCCAGAAAACGCCATGCGCCCACTTCATTCGGGAATATATCCGAAGTCCCGGGCAAGGGTGCTGATTTAGCCATGTTATTACCTTTTATTTTACAAAAACAAAAGCCGCATCATGCTATCCTGTAAGGATTTGCAGATACGGCACAAAGTTCTTTCACCGGATTTTGAGCGCAGAAAACTCCACTGTAAGCAACCATCTTGTTCTTCAAGATCGTTTTTCCGCAGCGCATAACCGGGAACCTGTAATCAAAAATCGATCAAGCAAAAATTTGCTTATTCGTTGAAATCAGCAGTATTGAGCTTTTCAACAGCATCTTTAAGCTCTTTGCCGGCGCGGAATTTGACAACAGCGCGTTCCGGAATGACCACTTCGTTTTCGGGCTGATTGGGGTTGCGGCCCTTGCGGCTCTTGCGGACTTTGATTTCAAAAACACCAAAGTTGCGCAGTTCGATGGTACGACCGGCAACCAGTTCGGCAGCGATATAATCAAGAGTCTTCTGAACTACCTGGGCAACGTCATTCTGAATAAGATCAGTTTCTTTAGCGATTTTTACGACCAGATCACGCTTTGTCATTTTTTTCTCCTTATTTTTACTTTTTTAAGCGATATACAATCTATTTATAAAATCAAAACGTCTTTTAATATATCACAGTTTCAGCATTCAGTCAAATCGACAAACTGCTTTTTTGCAAGAATTTATTCATATTTTGCCCCCTTTGACTGTTCAAACTCCATCCTGCCCGGCAAATCCAGCATTATCGGCAGCTCTTGCGGCAGACGGTGCAGTGCTTCCAGACAGCTCCGGATCTGCTTGCGGGTCCCGGCAATACTGACCGCGCCCGAGGTGCCGCCGCTGCCATCAGGAACTGACACGTTCCCCACGGCAATAAAACCTCCGCTCTGAAATTCGGTAGTCGGAGCAATAAATATTTCTGCATCCCGCAAAATGGACAACCCGGCTGTACCCAGCACCTCATCCAGCGCCCGGGGCCACAATTTCCTTGCCACCAGATAAAAAAGCGGATGCATCAATGCACAAAGTTCCAGAAATTCGCTGACCGCCCCCCCGCCGGTACGCGCCTGATCCATCCGGCGGTGCATTTCGCTTTGGAATTTACAGAAATCGCTGATCGGGTCGGCACTGTTGCGGGTAAACATTTGCGGCCGGATCATCAAAAGCCCCAGATGCCGGTCGCCATCGTGCATTCCGGCATCCACCGGCAAAAGAATTTTGCGTCGGGAAAAAGTTTCGTGCCGGGATAATCCCCACATAATAAGACCGGCGACTGTCGCGGGGCCGTTCATCTGTTCTGTATAGTGTTCATTTAAATAAGTACGCACCGCCAGCAGCGGCTGAAAATCAGCAAAAAACAATGCCCGGAAATCCCCTTCCCCCGCATGGCGCAACTGCACATTGCCCATAATATTGCTTTTTATAGCCCGGGGGAACTCCAGTTCGCCGACAGAGCCCCAATCTCTTTTCAGTTTGCTCAAAAACTCCTGCATGGGCAGTCCGTCGGTTGCCACATGGTTGAATTGACACCACAAATCAACCTCTTTCAAATCCGCAGTAAAACGTGCCAGCACCGCCATCATCCCCAGCCCCGGGTTGCGGTATTTACGGAAATCGGGTATCTGAAAACGCTCGTGCTTTACACTTTCCGGCGGCAATTCCGGCAAAAATTCGCAGAACAGCACCGTCGAGTGGAGCAAACGGCCGGCAATGTAGCGTCTTCTCCGCCGCCCGAAGTAATAAAATCGTGACACCCGGCGCGACCATTTGCGGATATTCTGCTGCAAAACCACGGCCCGCTCCTGTTCCGGCAGATCCCGCAGCCGGTTGAACTCGTATGTCAGATACTCCATAACTTCGTTGAGCAGAGAGCTCTCTTTTTCAAACTCCCGGTAACTGCCGTCAAAATAAGGGATCAATTTTACGATCATGCCCATGGAGTCCACTTCCACCAGCAAAAGATCGCGGAACCGTCTTTTCCGGCGGATAAACGCCAACTTACCCGGCTGCACCCAGTAGCCGATAGCATCGGTTATTCGCAGATAAGCGGCTAACTTTGCCGCCAGGCGCCGGGCAGCAGTTTTCGTATCCGGAGCCGGAAAAAGCGCCTGGGAGTCAGGATTTAACCGGAATCCGGTCAGGATGAATTTACTGCTTTCGCCCCGGAGAAAAATACTGGTCACCTTGCGCCAGCCGTTACTGGTGGCTTTTACCCCCAATATCCGCAGAAACTGCAGGATCTTGATCGCTCCCATCATGGTGAGAGCCTCGGGCATCCACCGGTCAAACAACCGGCGCATGGGGGGGATCTTTTTCAGGTTTTTCCACGTATATTTTTCGCTCATAGTCCACAACAGCACTTAAAGACCGGCATGCAATATTTCACGCAAATTAAACGCCAGCAGCGGGTTGCTCAATATCCCCATATGCGAACCGTCAAGAGTGATGCACCCGCTCCAAACCACCGGATTTCGCCGCACCGGAGCGGCAAATCTGGCAGATGCCCAACTGACCTTGCCATCGCCGGGAACGGTTGCCGCTACTGATATATCGCCGGTGGCGTCATTGATAACAATTTTACCGGCGGTTGCGATCCCCGCCGAAGCAAAGGAGTAAAACCTCAACGGCTCCGGCGGAATCCCCATAGGCCGCGCCATCAGGAGCTTGAATCGCCCGGCCTGCTCCAGATTTTGTGCAAGATTTTCCAGAACGGTCTCCCGGCGCTGTTCTTCTGTTAAAGTCGGATACATTTTCTGCAGCAGCACCCGGTTGGCGGAAGAGTTTTTCAGCAGCCCCCACTGATATTTCCGCCAGAGTGCCACATCAAAAATATCGGCAACTATTCCGCTTTCTGCAAACTCTACGCTCTGCATAGCCGCATCCGGAAGCATCTGAAAATAACTGGGAAAAGTCGCCAGCACCCCTGCCGGACAGCGCGGCGCCATGCCGGTAAGTTTCAAACCATAAACCATTTCCAGCAAAGTATCCGCATACCCCCCCAGCGGAGAACCGATCAATACCACATTGCGCACATATTTTTTGCCATACCACGAGGCACGGGGCAGCGGATCGCATTTTCTGCCCAGCTTGCTTCTGCCGAACTGCACATAATAACGGGCGATCAAACCACCCATGCTGTGTCCGACAAGATCAAAACGAACTTCCTGCTGACGGTTGGCAACTTTGTAACGCTCTGTCAGATAAGCTGATTTTTCGGCTATGAAATCAGCCAGCAGCACAGCATTTTCGTCAATACTTTTCCGCCAGTCATAGCAAAATACAAAAAGCGTACTGTAATGACAGTTTTCCGGCAAAGCACACTTTTCCGGCACATAGCCCATGGCTTTGAGCATATTTATAAATTCCGAATAATTTTCTTCATATCCGGCTATGCCCAGAAAACTTTTGCGGGAGCGTTCCAACAGCCTTGCTGCGATCAAATCTTTTACGACAGCACCCTTGCTCAAAGGCAGCGCCAGATCATAAAACATACTGTTATCCAGCATATTGCCAAAGGCAAAATCGCCCCAGCAGACCTGCCCGGGCTCCTGGACAGAACGCAATTCCGCCCCGAAAAGCCCGTGGATAAATATCACCGGGAAACGATCTTGATGTGCAGTTTCAAGCATATCTTTTTCAAAAGATCTCCCGCTCAAATCCCCGGCAACAGTGTTGTAGCAATACGAGCCCCGGGGGGAATTGCAGCCGCAAACAGCCGCCCCCAGGATAACAGTCATCAAACAATAAAAAAATACTTTTCGCATAAATTCACCTCGCAATAAAATACAGCACATTTTGATAAATACAAGCCTCAAAGCTTGAAACTTTCAAATCTGGCTGTAAATTAATGGATAAACTTATAAATAAACACCCTCTATTACCGGAGAAAAATGCTTATAAAAACCAATTCACTTGTTATCTACAAGGGCAAATGCGCCATTGTAAAAGATGTTGCGGCAGATAAATACTCCATAAGGACTTCATCCGGCGACACCCGCTCGGTACGGATCAAGGATATCGAGTTTCTCCACGCCGGGCCATGTCAGACGATCCCGGCGACTCCGGTGCTGCCGGATGATGAGCTGCTGGCGGAAACTGCAGAACTGTTGGGTAATGATGAAATAACTTTTGCAGAATTCACCGAACTCTTATTTTCCGGCTCCACACCGGAAAATGCATTGGGGGCATGGGAGATATTGCAAAAAGACTGCTATTTTGCCGGTTCGCCGTCAACTATGATCAAAGCCCACAGCGCTGAACATACAGCAAATATTTTATCCAAAGCCCGTTTAAAAGCCGAACAGCAGGAAGCCCGCAACGCGTTGCTTGCACGCATCCGCAGCGGCAATATTGCCGACAGCGACCGCAGCAGTCTGCGGGAAATAGAAAATGTAGCTTACGGCGAAAGCACATCCAGCAAACTTATGCACGATCTTAATATGGAAGCTTTGCCGGAAAAAGCCCAATCGCTGCTGCTCAAACTCAACGTATGGAATGATTTCGACAATAACCCCCATATCCGGCGCTGCGGCATGGATCTGCATCCGGAATATCCGGAACTTCTGCCGCCGCCGGCAGAAGAACGGGTCGATCTTACTCATTTATCTTCTTACGCCATAGATGATGCCGAAAGCAACGACCCCGACGATGCCATAGCTTATGACAGCGCAAACGATCTTTTGTGGGTGCATGTAGCCGACCCCGCCGCGGCGGTGGAGTTTGACAGCGATCTGGAAAAATTTGCCTGCAGCCAGGGCTGCACATCCTATCTGCCGGAAAAAATCACTACCATGCTGCCGGAAAATTCGGTGGAAATGTTTGCTTTGGGTCTTCAGGAAAAATCGCCGGCAATGAGTTTCGGCATAAAGATCCACGCCGACGGCAAGGCTGTTCTGGAAAAAATATGTTTGAGCCATGTCCGGGTAAAACGTATGGATTACGCTCAAGGTGACGAACTTATGCAAACTGCGGAGTTTGCCCCCTGCGTTCAGGCGCTGGAGCGTTTCCGCCAATACCGTCAAAATAATAATGCGGTAATGATCCGGCTGCCGGAAGTCAAGATCAAAGTTGATATTCAGGATCGCAAGATCAACATTACACCACACACCCCTTCGCCGGTGCGGGAACTGGTGGCAAATGCCATGATGGCAGCTGGTCATGCAGTGGCAGAATTTTCCATAAAAAACGATTTTGCCCTGCCCTATGCTATTCAGAGCGATCCGGAAATGAGCGAACGGCCCGACACCCTCCCCGGCATGTATGAATTGCGCAAAAGCTGCCGAATAAGCACACTCTCCACCGTGCCGGGCAAACATGCGGGGTTGGGGCTGGAGCCTTACGCACGGGTCACCAGCCCGCTGCGCCGTTACGAAGACCTTTTGAGTCACATCCAGCTGCGGCGTTTCCTTGCGGGCAAAGCGCCCCTGACCGCCAGTGTTATGGATGAAAGGATCGCCACCGCCGAACCGGCCGCTGTACTGCGGACCAAGCTGGAGCGGCAATGCCGGGAATACTGGACACTGGTCTACTTGAAAAACCAGCCGGCTGACTGGCAGACCGAAGCTGTATATATAGCCAAACCCGATGAACGCTCGGTCTGGCTGCTCCCCGATCTGGCATACGAATTCAAAAACCGCTACAACAGCCGCATGGCTCTGGGCGAAAAAGTCATGGTGCAATGTATTGCCAGCGATCCGGCAATGCTGTCGGCACAATTCCGGGTGGTCGTCGGCAATTAGCGGTACTCTGAAGGCGTATCCTGCAAATTGATGCGGTCAAAGAGCCGGAAAAGCGCCGGGAAAGAACCCTGTTTGTAAAGTTTGCACATCTCCCGATAACCGTCGCCATAGACTTTATCGGGATTTTTTTCCATACAAATATTCCATTGCTGACTGCCGCTGATCGTGTTGTATTGTGCGGCAATAAACTCGGCAAAACCCTCTTTGATTTTTTCGTCTTTGATAAAGAACCAGCGGTGTTTCATATAATCGTGCGCCAATTCGTGAGCAATGGCTTCGGCAGCTTTGCGTCGGGGCAGATAGCCCAGTATGATTATGGAGCAATGTTCATTCCGGAATTTGATCTCCGGTGTTTTTTTGCCGGAAAAAAGCTTGCCTTTTCTGACGATCTTGCCCTGGTAATTGTACAGACCGAACAAATTACCGCCATGAAGCGATGATTTTTCCTGCTCCGTAAAAGAGCGCATTTCCAGCGTTATGGGGTGATCCGCAGGAAAGTTGAAGTTTTTGTGCAAAGTATTGCGCACTTCGTTGAACAAACTTTGCAGTTGAGCAAGATTGGTTATCACATCCCGATTGCAGTAGCGGCAAAGTTTATTGCCGTTGCTTTGCAAGTAGAGCTTTTTTGCCCGCTGACAGCATACCAGACATTTATCCAGCTTGTAACAGTCGATGCAGTAAGTAAAAGTACCGTAACCGGTAGGCAGCACCATAAATTTGCGGCAGGGTTTGCTGCAGCGGCTGCACCGGGGCAAAAGTTTATTATCGGCGCATTGGCGGCTGCAGAAAGACTCCGATTTGACTTTCAGAAAATTCCCCCGGCAAAGCTTCCGGCAGTTGGCGCAAGTCGGCAAAGTTTGTTCAAAACACTTTTCGCTGCAGAAAGCCCGTTTGCGGCTGTCAATGATATAACGGCCGCGGATCTTTTTGCTGCAAACCGTACAGTTCACCCGTTCAGCGGCAGACAAGCCGCCGATCGAGCACAAAAAAATCAGCAGCAAAAGCTTTTTGGCCAGATTCATAACATTACCGTTTCCGCAAAATCATTTCGCCGTCAGCAGGCAAGTTTGAAGTCATGCGTACCACCAGCGCCCAACCGATGAACCCCGCCAGCAGATCAGCCGCCAGCCGGGCAATAAAAAGTCCGTTCAAACTGCCGAATGCCAGCGCCAGCAGCGACAACGGCACCAGCAAAACAACTATGCGCAGCGCCGCCAGCCATGCACTGCCGTGGGGGTAGTTGCATCCGGTAAAGAAAAATCCGCAATAACGGTGGATCTCCAGCAAACCGAATCCCCACGGTACGATCCGCAAATAAGCAGTCATGATCTCTGCCACCCGGGCATCGTCAGTAAAAAATCGTACGATATATGGCGCGGCAATAAAGTAGACCACCGCCATAAATATTTCGTAATAAAAAGCAAAACTCATGGCGATCTTGCGGCAGCGCAATATCCGGCTGTAAAGCTTTCCGCCATAATTCTGGGCGATCATGGGCATCAGGCCTATGCCCAGCGACATGGGGAACATAAATGCAATAACTTCCAACCTGCCCGCCGCCGCAGTTGCCGCCACCGCCGTATCGCCGAAACTTGCCACGATACGGGTGATCACGCCATTACCCGCCGGCATCAGGATCATCCCCAGCATGGAAGGCACCGCAAAGCGCACGATCTGCCGCCACGCCGGAAACACGATCCGGGTGGTCAACGAGCGGAATCTCCACAACTTATGCCGTTTACCCAGCGCCCATACGATCAGACATGCGCCGGTAAACTGCGAAATTATCGTAGCCAATGCCGCTCCGGCAATACCCATATTCATCCCCCACGAAAAGATAAACAGCGGATCCAGCAAAACATTGAGAACCAGTCCGAGCATCATAAAAAATCCCGCCAGCTTGGAATCCCCCACCGCCACCAGCAGGCTGTTGCCCACCATGGTAACAGCACCGGTAACACACCCCAGATACCATATATTCATATATTCGCCGATCGGCTCGCAAACTTCGCCGGATGCACCGAATTGCCGGAAAGTCCAATCCATGGAGAAAAATCCGATCAAACCGAGTATCGCCGAAACCGCCGCCACCAATATCATGCCCGACGTGACCAGCCGGGCGGCTTTGGCACGCTTTTCGCCGCCCACGGCATGAGCCACCGTAGCCATTACCCCCACGCCAAGACCATGAAAAATACACCCGAGGATCATAATGACCGGAAAGGTGAAGCCCATAGCCGCCAGCGGCAAAGTACCCAACATAGAAACAAAATAAGTATCCGCAAGATTATACCCCGAAACCGCGATCGTCCCCGGCAGCATGGAGAGCGCAGTCTTGAACATGGTCTTGCCGATAGTACCGGATAAGTAATTAGCTTTCTTTTTCATTTTTTACCCGCTCAATAACAAAAATACTTTAATTAATATACATCAATACATCACTTTTTTCAATTGCGACTTGAAAAAATCTGAAAATGGGTATATATTATACAGATAATATTTATAACCTTGTATAAAACAACAATGGAGAAAACACACAATGTACAATGCGTCCGACCTCAAAAAGGGTCTGAAGATCCAGATCGACGGTGCCCCGTGGGCAATTACTGAATTTGAATTCTGCAAACCCGGTAAAGGTACTGCTCTTTATCGCTGCAAAATGAAAAACATGATCAACGGCGCCGGTATGGAAAAGACCTACCGCCCCACTGATAAAATCGAAAAGCCGGACTTGGAAGAACGCGAAATGTACTACTCCTACGCCGAAGGCGATATGTACGTTTTCAGCGATGCGGAAACCTACGAAGAAATGCGCATCCATGGCGAAATGCTGGGCGATCAGGTCTACTTCCTGATCGAAGACAGCCTGTGCAAAGTCCTGCTTTTCAATGGTCAGCCCATTGAAATCACGCTGCCGACCTTTATCGAAAAAGTGATTGCGGAAACCGAACCCGGTGCCCGCGGCGATACCGCCACCAACGTTATGAAACCGGCCAAGCTGGATAACGGCTACGAGATCCAGGTCCCGCTCTTCATCAACGAAGGCGACACTGTAAAAGTTGACACCCGTACCGGTGAATACGCCGAACGCGTCAGCAAGGCGTAAGCAGCTTTATGGCTGATTTCAGCAAAAACGACAATACCGTTCCGGAAAACACTTCCGGGACGGTTTTTTATGTGCCGCCGGTGGAAAATCTGCGAAAGAGAGCGTTGCTGAAAAAATACATGCGCGAATTTTTCGACAGGCAGGATTTTCTGGAAGTGGAAACTCCGGTAAGGATCGCCGGCCCTGCCCCCGAAGAATACATCGACTGCATACCTTCGGCGGGCAAATTTCTGCGTCCTTCGCCGGAGCTGGAAATGAAGGTGCTGCTGGCAAATAAATATCAGAAGATCTACCAGTTCGGTCCCTGTTTCCGCGCCGATGAACACGGCTGGAAACACCGGGAAGAATTCACTATGCTGGAGTATTATATCGCCGGCGGCAACTATGTTGAACTCCGGGATTTCACCACCGGTTTGATCACTTCGTCATTAAAAAAGCTTTTGCAGAAAAGCACGCTGACTTTTCACGGCAAAGTTATAGACCTGGACTCTCCGGCAGAAGTCATAACCGTCGAAGAAGCGTTCCGGCGCTACACAAATTGCGATATGTTTGAAGCCGACAAAAGCGATCTCTTTGACGAATTGATGGTTACAAAAATCGAGCCGCAGCTGGGCAACGGCCACTTGACCTATCTGACAGATTATCCGGCAAGCCGGGCAAGTCTGGCACAGCTATCTGCCAGCGACAAACGGGTTGCGGAAAGGTGGGAGCTTTACATTGCCGGAGTGGAGCTTGCCAACGCCTACGGCGAATTGACCGATGGCGCTGAACAGCTCAAACGTTTTGAAGCCAGCCGGGAATTCCGGAAAAAGCGGGGGGCAGCCGAATACGGCGAACCGGCAGCATTCAACGATGTATTGCGCCGTAACGCGCTGCCGGTATGCACAGGTTCAGCATTGGGCTTCGACCGTCTGGCGATGATAGCCATGGATGCAGAAGATATTTCAGAAGTGCTTTTCTGAATAAGGCTTAACAAATACGGATAAAAAATCATGGCAGAACAAGTTATCTGGTCGGCAAAAGCGTTGGAGTTTTCCATCGGCACCCAGAATATTTTCAACAATGCAGAGTTTTCCATATCCGAAGGCGAAAAGGTCGCATTAGTAGGGCGCAACGGCTGCGGTAAATCCACACTTTTGAGCGTGATCAAGGGCGAACTGCTGCTGCACGATGCCGTAATAAACAAAATGCGCAATATCCGGATCGCTTCATTGGATCAGGAATTTACCCTGCCGGGGGATTTGACCGTGCGCCAAAGCGTAAAAAGCGGTCAGGATTTTATCTACCAACTCCTTGCCGAATACGAAAGCAGCACCACCACCCAAGCCCGGCACGAAGAGTTGGAGCATTATTTGAATTTGCACGACGCATGGCACCCGGAAGTGTTGCTGGATGAGGTCATGGGCAAATTGCAGCTGAATTTTCCGGAGAAAAAACTTGGCGATCTCTCCGGCGGGGAAAAACGGCGGGTCGCTCTTGCGAGGGCGATCGTTTCGCAACCAGATTTGCTGCTGCTGGATGAACCCACCAACCATTTGGATATTGAAACAGTAGGGTGGATCGAAGACTTTCTTGCCGCATACCAAGGCACCACTTTGCTGGTGACTCACGACCGCTTTTTCCTTGACCGGGTGGCGAACAGGATCGTGGAACTGGATCACGGCAAATTTTACAGCGTGGAGGGTTCCTACGCCGATTTTCTGGCGTACAAAGCGGAGCGGGAAGCCAACGAAGATGCTCTGGAAGCCAAACGCAAACACTTTTTACGCTCCGAAATCGAGTGGGTACGCCGTTCCCCCAAAGCCCGCTTGCGGCGAAATCTGGGGCGTTTGCGCCGTTACAACGAAATCGCCGCCCAATCGGGCCCCGAACGCACCGGCGAAGTGGAGCTGGTGATCCCTCCCGGCCCACGGCTGGGCAACATGTGCCTTGAAATAAAAGATATATCCAAAACGCTGGGCGGCAAAACTCTTTTTGAACCCTTTACACTGGAAATAACTCCCGGCAGAAAAATCGGCATCGTAGGAGCCAACGGCTGCGGCAAAACCACGCTGTTGCGGGTGATAACCGGCACGCTGGCTCCCGACACAGGCTCTATAAAAATGGCTCCGCAGGTGGAATTCAACTATGTGGATCAAAACCGCATGGCACTGAACGAAGAACACACTGTCTATGAAGAAGTTGCCGAAGGCCGTGACTCGATCAGATTTGGCGGTGCAAGTTTGACCGTCCGCAGCTATTTAAGAAGATTTCTCTTTGAAGACGACCGGATCAATACTCATATAAAGTATCTTTCAGGCGGCGAAAAAGCCCGCATCATGCTGGCAAAAATTTTGAAACGGGGCGGCAATTTTCTGATTCTGGACGAGCCGACCAATGACCTTGACCTTTCCACGCTGCGATTGCTGGAAGAGGCTTTGGCGGAATATGATGGAACTATCTTGCTGGTAAGCCACGACCGCTATTTTCTCAACCGCATTTGCGACGGCATCATCGGTTTGGATGGCTCTGGCAAAGTATTCTACACGCCCGGCGATTACGACTATTATTTGCAGAAACGCCCTGCCCCATCTGCTGAAGAAAAAAAGCCAGCCGCCAAACCGGCGGAAAGCAAAACCGTGGAAGCTCCCGTAAAAGAAAAACCCAAAAAGCTGACCTTCAAAGAGCAGACTGAATTCAAGAAGTTGGAAGAAGATATGCCCAAACTGGAAGAACGCATCGCCGAAATCGAAGGGATGTTTCAGGATGCAGACTTTTTCAATAAATACGGCAGTCAGACCAACGAACTGAATAAGGAATTGGAAGATTTGAAACAAAAGCTCGATGCCGCCGCCGAACGCTGGCTGGAACTGGCAGAAAGAGCCTGATACCAAGGAGATAAACTTATGGAAAAAATAAAAAATACCCTGCCCGCTGATACCTGGTGCAATCCTTTGGTTTTAGCCAATTACCCGATTGGTTTTCTGGCACCATCCCGCCGTGGTTCCTCGCCAGACCGTGCCGGAGATTTTGCCGGGCCTATGCGGGATTTCCGGGAAATGGCAGACCCGGAAGTATTGTACGATAACGGGAAATGGTACATGTTCCCTTCGGTGGGCGAAGCGTATGTATCAAGTGATCTCGCCCATTGGGAATACCATAAAATAGAGTATGCCAACGGCGAAAAGCTGGGCTATGCTCCGACTATTACCAAGTGCAAAAACCAATATCTTCTGACCAGCAGTTGGCCCTTTGCGGGCAAGGCGGAAATTCTGACAGCCCCCACGCCGCTGGGTCCTTACCGCTCGCTGGGCACTCCGGTAGATGGCGACAATATCCCCCTGGGGCCCGAATGGCTCGACCCCATGCTTTTTACCGACGATGACGACCGTTTGTATGCCTATTGGTATTACGGCGGAACCGGCGAAGGGATTTTCGGTATTGAGCTTGATTCCGACAACCCGGTGCAGGGTATCGGCAAACCGGTAAAAGTGGTGGATTTTTCGCCGGAAAATATCTTTGAGCGTTACGGTGACTTCAACGAACACTCCGACATGGCGTGGATCGAAGGAGAATCCATGTTCAAACACAACAACGAGTATTATCTGCAATTTTCTGCTTGCGGCACCCAGTTCCGGGCGTACACTGTGGGCGTAGTCCGGGGCAAATCGCCGCTGGGACCTTTTACCAAGCAAAATACTCCGGTCGCCCGGGAAAAATACGGAAGGGTTTGCGGAACCGGTCACGGCGGCTGGGTAAAAGGCCCCGACAACACCGTCTGGCAGTTTTACACCACTTTGATCCGCCGGATACACATGTTTGAACGCCGGGTTGGCATGGATAGAGTTGAGTTTGATGCCAATGGCGATGCTCATGTAAAAATCACCGCCGTACCCCAATCAGTCAGCGGCGGCGATCTGGGGCTGGTGCCGGTTTCGGTATTCAAAAAAGTGACAGGCTCCAGCAGTTACGGCTGCTGCTACCCGGCGTTTGCCTTTGACGACTGCACGCACACCTGGTGGATGCCGGATTCCGAAGATAAAGCTCCGTGGGTGGAAGTAAATTTGCAGCAGGAATTTGATATTTACGCTTTTCAGATAATGTGGGCGGAAGAAGGCATAGATCAGCAGAACAACATCATGCCGGAACCGGCCAAATACAAGCTGGAGTTTTTCAGCGGCAACGGGAAAAAACCTGTGGCAGTCTGGGATCACAGCAATAACGATCAGGATTTGCTCATAGATTTCCGCTGTGGAGAAAAAGTGCGCGCTCAATATGTGAGATTGAGTTTTGAAATTGCAGAAAATCCGAAACTCCATCGTGGAGTAGGTAACTTTACACTTTTCGGGAGAAGATAAAGTTATCTGTGTATTCAAACTTTTAAGTATTGCAGCACGTTGGAGCAAAAAGGTGAAAATAATAACATCATTCATAAAAAAAATTATTTTGCTTGCCATAAGCTCCCTTGCTGCTGCTTTTGTTGTAATAGCGCTGAATACCACCACCACAACTGTCAACAAAGAACGCAATGAGCAGATCCAAATAATAATCGACAAGCTTTATAAACAGATAGTTTTTCTGGATAACAATATAAAAAACCGTCCGGAAAAGGGCTGGAAAAAGTATTGGAATGAGTATAAAAATTATCAAGACAGGCTTAAAATCTTTGCCTTGAAAGCGGAAATTGAGTCTGCAAATGCTCAAAAACTTGGTGCTGATCCGGAATTTTGGGACGCGGTCATAAAAAATTGCCGTAAAGATATTTTCTTATACGCATTTTACATCTTTGTATTATTGGCTCTTTCGCCCTTGCTGGTATCGTTGATGACATATTTTGTGATCGCAAGATTTGTGGAAAAATCTGCCCCCATAGCCGCGCTGAAAAAAGCTCCGGCAACGCAAAGTATCGACATGACCAAAGCCCAAGCGGCATTGACCACCCATTTATCCGGCAACGAGCATTTGTATCTCCGCGGCGGCTGGAAAGGGGCGACATGCAATCTGCAAGCACAAACCAGATTCATGTGGCAATGGCAGGCACCATTGATCACCTTTGCCGCCGACTTATTTGAACTGGTGGATTTTTCGGCTGAAAACAGTGAAGGCGATATAACCATAACCGCTCCCGAACCGGATTATTACATTGCAGAAATAGCATTACCGAGCAACAGCGCCATAGTGATCCGCCCCCGACATCTGATCGGGATTACCGATGGCATAAAAATCAAGACGGTTTGGAATTTAAGACTTCACAACATCCTTGCCGGCAGAGTAAGGCAAGTTATATTATACGGCAATGGCAGAGTTTTTATCTATGGTACTCAAGGGATCACCGAAAATAATGCTGTTAAAAATAATTATAAAATCGAAGCAGCCCGGTTGCTGGGGTACGATGCTCACGCTTCTTACTCTCTCTGCCGGACAGAAACCTGGTGGCATTATTTCCGCAAAGAAGCGGCCTTATTTGATATAAAAATCGAAAAAGGTATTTTTCTTACTCAAACAATCTCTTATACTTACAGTAAAACCAAACAAAACGCTATTGAAAAATGCGTTAATTTTGTTCTGAATGGTATTGGCAGTTTTTTAGGCTTGTAATTTACAGAAAGGAGTTTTTTTCATGAATAAAGCTGTTGAACTTTTTACCGCTGTACCCAAATTGCACAACTGCGCTCAAGCCGTGGCTGACGGTGCGGGCAATCGTGAATTATCTTGCCGGATGGCACTTTGCGGCGGGGGCAAAGCTCCGCAGGGCCGCTGCGGAGCACTCCATGCGGCGTTGTGTCTGGTTCCGGCAGAAAAACACGCCGACTTGATCGCAGAATTTGTTGCAGCAGCAGGTTTTGAAACTTGCCGGGAGATCAAAGGTGCCGAAAAGCCTTTCCCATGCGTGGAATGTGTAAGAGTCGCCGCCGAACTGGTGGAAAAATATCAATAAAAAATCCGGCAAAAGAAGTTGCCTTGATAACAGTTCAAACCGACTGATTTTTTTTAGAGCGGCTGCTCTTCTTCCAGAGCATATTCAGCATAAAAAGTGCACCGGTGCTGCCGGTTATGAATAATAATGCAGTAAAAATCAACGGTATCAACGCTGCAGATTCGTTACCCAAACCGCATGCTTGGAAGCATTTTAGAAATATCACATCTCTTACCCCGATGCTTCCGGGGGTAAGCGGCAGCAATCCGGTAAGCTCCCCGGCACTGCCGGATAGTATGGCTCCATAGAAAACACTATCCCCTGACCCCGCAAAACTTCTGCCGATAAAATATATGCAAAGAATTATCAGCGGAAAAGTCACCAGAGCCGAAAACAACATGCAGCCTATCACCTGTTTTTTTGCACTGCGGCAAATACACAGACTCTCAACGATCTGCTTGAAAAAGTCCTTGCTCCACGAATTGCACCAATCGTAAAGTCTTTGCAGTAAAGGTATCTTCAAAAGTTTATCAGCGTGGAACGCTCCGTAAATAATTACCAGCAATACCGGCGAACCGATCATTACGCCTTTAAGCAGATAACTGATCTCGCCCACCAAATGATACGGAGCCCACGATATATAGTAAAATGCGGCAAAGAACGAAAGCATAAGCAAACCGGCAAGTCCGCAGACCCGGTCGAGAAGCACGGTAAAAGCGGCATCAAACTTTTGCCCGGCGGCAGATGCTCCGGCACTTAACGCCGCCTTGCACAAATCCGCAGCCACCGTTCCGCCCGGCAAAAACAGCATACAAAACAAACCTTGCATGGTCAGCGACAGCGCCGTAAAAAAACTTGCCTCCACCTTGAATGCCCGCAACAGCCACCACCAGCGCAACGCCACAAAAAAATTCTGCAGCAAAAGCACCCCGCCGGCTGACGCAACGTAGTGCCATTTGAGTTGTTCAAAATGTTGCAGTTTTACACCGCAAGAGCCTGTCAAAAAATATATCAGAACTGCGGCAAACAAAAACTTGCACACACCCAACAGTTTTTTGGCAAAGCTGCTTTTGAAAAAATCAGTGATATAAAGTTGTAGTTTTTTGAACATGATCACCCTTTTATTTCATATAATAAGATAGCATGCAAAGGATTTTTTACCACAGAAAATTGCGCAAAAAAATATTTTTTGCAAAACTTTGATCTATAAAGACAATATTTTCCCAACAACAAGCATTGAATAGATTGTAGCACTCATGACCCGGGTAAAAAAATAACAAATATACAGAAGGTAACAAAAAATGATAATAAAATCTTTGATGACAGCACTTGTGATTTGCGGAACAATTTTTTCCACAACCGTTTTGACCGCAGATGACGCTCCGGCAACGCCGCGCAAAAAAATGCAAGGTAAACGCAATATGCGTCCCGGCAATCAGAAAAAATTTGATCCGGCAATGATGTTGGCTTTTCTGGTTAAAGATGAACTTAAAGCCTACAATGCAAACAAAACCGACGAAAATTACAAAAAGTTGGAAGCAGCCGTCAAAAAAGCTTCCGACAAAATGGCAACTGAATTTCTGAAGAAAGCCAAAGATGGCGAACTCAAATTCCCGCAAAGACCTGACCGCAAACGCGGCGGCAGAGGCGGCAAACGCGGCGGCAAACGTCCCGCGCCACAGCAAGATTGATCCCCCTCCCAACAAACACCGGATTACGGAGTTGCAAAACAAAGTAGTCCGGTGTTTTCTTTTTTATGGAAAAGTATGGGAAGGCATGGGATGGCATGGGATGGTATGGGATGGTATGGGATGGTATGGGATGGTCTACCGCCTGAAACTTTCATACTCTTTCATACTCTCTCATACTCTTTCATACTCTCTCATACTCTCTCATACTCTCTCATACTCTCTCATACTCTCTCATAC
>JAFVQX010000199.1 GCA_017504585.1 Lentisphaeria bacterium | reverse complement strand
TGATCGAGCTTGACAGCGAAGAACTTTATGTGGAAAATGGCGACGTGCTGACCCGGTTGAATGATTTGGGGCTGTAAAGCGTAACCATTTTTTGCAGAAAAATTTTGAATTTTTCGTGAAACGCGGGAGAAAACGTCACTGTTTTTTTGTCCAATATCTCCGGACAGCCCTGATAGTGCCGGGTCGATTGAATAAAGTGGGGTAAAGATACTGTTGTCCACCGGGGGGGGCGGCGCGTTGGATGTAAAGTTCAGACTCTGCTTTTTCAAAACAGAACTGTCATATATTTGCTCAATTTTTCAACCGGTCAGCCGGTCAGAGTTTGTTGCTCTTTTATTAAACGCAGCTCTTCGCTTTGCCAGATCAAATGCGATCAGGATCTTTTCCGGAGCTGCGTTTGTTTTTGCAAGCATTGCCGGATAGATTTATAGTACAAAAATGGTTTGCTGTTTGCAAAATTACGTTTTGGCTGTATATTAATGCGGGTTTTATTTTTTAAAATGGTCAAATAAACAGAAAATTTATTATGGAAGTCGAAGTTAAAATCTTGAACCGTTTGGGTTTGCACGCACGCCCTGCAGCTTTGATAGCGCAGCGCGCCGGCTCCTTTGCTTCCGAAATAAAACTCACCCACAGCAACGGCAGCGTCGCCGATGCCAAAAGTATCCTTTCGCTCCTGATGCTGGGCGCACCCTGCGGAACCACGCTGACATTGGCAACAGCCGGCACCGATGAAAATGAAGCCGCCGCCGCCATTTGCGGACTTTTTGAAGCCAAATTTGACGAGGATTGACCGGTCAATCATGAACAATCAGCCAGAAACAGTATGTCAGGGTATAGCTGCCAGCAGCGGTTACGCCATTGGCCGAGTTTGCTTTGTCCGGCAGAACGGAAATTTTTATCTTGAACCGGTGGACAGCTCCATAACTCCGGAGCAGATCTCTGTTGAGATCGAAGCTTTTCATACGGCGCTGGATGCCGCCCGTAACGGGATACTCAAACTGCAGGAAGAGTTGCGCAATAAAGCCGAGGCACACGATGTAGGTATTTTTGACGCCCAGCTGCTGATAACCGACGACCAGCTGTTGACCCGGGAAGTCGAACAGATGATCGCCAATGAGCTGAAGCCGGCAGATTACGCGTTTTTTAAAGTTGTGGAAAAGTTTGTAGCCGCTATTGCGGTGATGCCCGACAATTACATCAAAGAACGCACCGCTGACATCCGCGATGTAGCCGCCCGGGTACTGCACCATTTGCAGGATAACTCTTCCGGCAATATAGAGTACGACGATCAGCGCATTATCCTTGCTCACGATCTTACCCCGTCGGATACAGCTGCCCTTGACCGGCGCCGGGTACTGGGGTTTGCTGTGGAAACCGGCAGTGCTACATCACACACTGCAATTCTGGCACGCTCCATGCAGTTGCCCGCCGTGCTGGGGATCCCCGGCGATTTTCTGGAAAAAGTCAAAGACAACGACATGCTGATCCTCGATGGTTACAGCGGCAAGTTGATATTGCACCCCACCCGGGAAACCGAAGCGGAGTACCGGCGCAAGATGGAAGCCACGCTTATATTTTTCCATAAACTTGCTGAAGAAAAGCGTTTGAGTGCCGAAACCCGGGATGGCTTTGTGTTGCAGCTGTCAGGAAATATCGAAAATGTGGACGATATCGACACGGTCCACGAATACGGCGGATGCGGCATCGGGTTGTTCCGCAGCGAATATATGTTTTTGAATTCCAGCGGGCTGCCCAGCGAAGAAGAGCAGCTGGATATTTACTGCTCCATGCTTTCTAAAATGAAAAACGAACCCGTGGTGGTGCGGACATTGGATATCGGCGGAGATAAACTCGATCAGGCACTCCAGCGCTATGCGGAACCCAATCCTTTTCTGGGATTGCGGGGGGTGCGTTTCTGCCTCAAAGAGCGGCCCGATATATTCCGTACTCAACTGCGGGCGCTGCTGCGGGCAGGCACTTACGGCAATTTGCGGGTAATGCTGCCCATGGTCAGCTGTGTGGAAGAGATCCTGGAAGTAAAAGCGCTGATAAGCGAACTGCAGGAAGAACTTTACCACGAACATATCGAACATGCTCTGCATCTGCCCATTGGCGCGATGATCGAAACTCCGGCGGCGGCGCTGCTGGCGGCACCGTTGGCCAAAGTGGTGGATTTTTTCAGTATCGGCACCAATGACCTGGTGCAGTATACTCTGGCGGCAGACCGCACCAACGAGCGGGTCAACTATCTGGATATGCCCACCCATCCGGCGGTGCTGACTCTGATAGCCAATACCATTGCTGTGGCCCGCCGGCACAATATCTGGGTGAGCGTATGCGGACAGATCGCCGGAGACCCCCGGTTCACGCCGCTGCTGGTGGGCTTGGGTGTTCACGAATTGAGTATGCCACCAGCGCTGATCGGTCCGGTGCGCCGGGTGATACGCAATTTGCAAATGGCAGATGCGGAACTGGCGGCGATCGAAGTGCTGGAGTGCGAAACTCCGGCCAGGGCGCTGGATATATCTATGCAAATGCTCCGTTCAGCAGCGCCGGAGATCGCCGATCTGGTAGCCCCGGCAAGTGATAATTGAGTTATCAAACAATATTTCAAGAAAGGCAATAAAAATGAGTAAGCTTGTATCCGCCCAGATCGCCGCAGCGCTGGGCAACTCTTCCATGATCCGCAAGATGTTTGAAGCCGGCAACGAACTGCGCAAACAGTACGGCAACGATAAAGTATACGATTTCAGTTTGGGCAATCCCGACGTACCGGCTCCCGCTGCTGTCAAAGCCGCTTTGCAGGATATTGCCCGCAACGCCGACCAGCCCTTTGCGCTGGGCTACATGCCCAATGCCGGTTTTCCGGAATGCCGCGCCAAGCTGGGCGAATACCTTACCCGTGAACAGGGCACAACTGTACCCGGCAGTCATGTTATTGCCACTTGTGGAGCCGCCGGCGGGATCAACGCCTTTTTCCGGGCGGTGCTGGAAGCCGGCGACGAAGTTATCTGCCCCGCACCCTACTTTGTGGAATACGCGTTCTATGCGGGGAATTTTCAGGGCAAACTTCTGCCGGTCCCCAGCAAAAAAGATACTTTTGAATTGGATTGCGACGCTATTGCCTCTGCCATAACGAACAAAACCCGGGCGGTGCTGGTCAATTCACCCAACAACCCCACCGGGCAGATCTATACCAAAAAGGAGTTGGAAACGCTGGCAGCAGTATTGAAAGCGGCCTCCGCCAAATACGGCAGAGCCATCTATCTTATCGCCGACGAACCTTACCGGTATTTGAACTACGACAACTGCGAAGTGCCGTCGGTCTTTTCGGTCTACGATGCATCGGTAGTGATCGGTTCGTTTTCCAAGACCTTGAGTCTGGCGGGGGAGCGTATCGGTTATGTGGCAGTAAATCCGGCGCTGGAAGGTGCCGATGAGTTGCTCAATGCGGTGATCATGACCAACCGTATCCTGGGGTATGTAAATGCTCCGACGGTGGCGCAGCAGATACTTATCCGCAGTATCGAGTCGACCATCGATCTGGATATTTACCGCCGCCGCCGCGATCTGATGGCACAGGTGCTGACCGATGCGGGCATTGAATTTCTGATGCCCAAAGGCGCGTTCTACTTCTTCCCGAAGTCGCCGGTGGCAGATGAACGGATCTTTGTGGAAAAACTGCTGGCAGAGCGTATTCTGGCGGTGCCCGGCAGAGGGTTCGGTATGGAAGGGTACTTCCGGCTGACTTTCTGTGTGGATGAATCCATTATTGCCAACAGCGCCGAAAGTTTCAAAAACGCCATGAAAAAACTGTAAAAAATCCTGACCGCCAGTCGGGAAGCGGAGAAAAATGTATAAACGCTGGTTCCTGCTGAAAAAATTTTTACAACACCCCCTGCAAGTTGGGGCGATCGCCCCATCCGGGGAGATATTGTGCAGAGAACTGACCGACTGGCTGGAATTGGATAAAGCCGCCGCCGCTGCCGAGCTTGGCCCCGGTACCGGGGTGGTGACCGAAGCCATAATCCGGCGCTGTAACAGCAAGTGTGATTTTTTTGCGGTGGAGCTGGATCCGGAGATCTGCCGGCTGCTGCAGGAAAATATGCCGCAAGTGTGCGTCTGCAACGCCAATGCCTGTGATTTGAAAAAACTCTGTCAGGCACGCAATATAGAACAACTTGACGCGGTGGTTTCCGGGCTGCCGTGGGCGTCATTTCCCGCCTCATTGCAGCAAGCGATAATCGATGCGGTGCTGGAGTCATTGCCCAGCGGAGGGAGGTTTTCCACCTTTGCCTATTTGCAGGGCATGGTGCTGCCCGGGGGGATACATTTCCGGAAATTGCTGAAAAAAAAGTTCTCTCATGTGGAATTATCCGCCATTATCTGGAAAAATCTTCCTCCGGCGGTGGTTTACCGCTGCATAAAGTGATTTTCAAGAGTTGTTTTTTAAGGGAAATGGTGTTATATTAACGCGATAACATATTATAAACAAATTACTGAACAAGATCATTGATCATGAGTGACAGCGTAAACAATCAGTTGCTATCCACCCCGCAGGACTTCAATTTCGGTCCCGGCGAGGAAAATGCGCTTTTGCTGGATTGCGGCCGCAAACTTTACGAAGTAAACCTGCGTTACGAAGTTTACGGCAAGCTATCAGCCAAAAAGGATAACGCCATACTCATTCATCACGCCCTTACCGGCGACGCCCATGTAGCCGGCAAACACTCGCCCGAAGACCGCAAACCCGGCTGGTGGGATGAAATGGTCGGGCCGGGCAAATTCATTGATACAGATAAATACTTTGTTATTTGCTCCAATGTTATCGGCGGCTGTTCCGGCTCCACCGGTCCCCGCTCGATCGATCCGGCGACCGGTAAGCTCTACAATCTGGATTTTCCGGTAGTGACCATTGCCGATATGGTGCGGGCACAGAAGCGTCTGATCGACCATCTGGGCATCGAAAAGCTCCTTGCCGTAGTCGGCGGCAGTATGGGGGGGATGCAATCTCTGGAGTGGGGCAGACTCTATCCGGATATGGTCAAAAGTGTGATCGCCATTGCCACGACTTCGCAGCTGGGGTCCCAGAGCATTGCTTTCAACTGGGTGGGCAGTCAGGCGATCCGCAGCGATATAAATTTCAACAACGGCGAATACACCGTCAATCCCGAACATGGTCTTGCCACCGCCCGGATGCTGGCGCACATAACTTACTTGAGCGATGAATCCATGAGCCGCAAGTTCGGGCGCAATCTTCAGGATGCCGAATCCTACAGTTTTGCCTTCAAGCGGGACTTTGCGGTAGAAAGTTATCTGGAGTATCAGGGGCAGCGCTTTGTGGAGCGCTTCGACGCCAACAGTTATTTGTATATAACCCGCGCCATTGATTATTACGATCTTGCCAATGGCGGCGATCTTGCCGAAGCCATGAAATCATACAAAGCGGATCTGCTGGTGGTATCGTTTTCCAGCGACTGGCTTTTCACTACCGCCCAAAGCGAAGTTATAGTCAAGGCAGCGCTGGCGAACGATCTGAATTGTTCGTTTTGCGAAATCGAATCCAGCTACGGGCACGACGCATTTTTGCTGGAAGTCGACCGGCTGGGGGCTTTGATCCGGGATTTTCTGCACAACCAGCAGGAGGAATTCTGATGAGTAAAAAAGCAGTGATTTCGCCCGAAACAACGGCCGAAGCGATCATCAGCCGTCCGGATCTGCGCCGGATGGCGGAGCTTATTGAACCCGGCAGCCGGGTGCTGGATCTGGGGTGCGGCAGCGGTGAATTTCTCGGATTTCTCAAAAAACGCAAAAACATCCGTCCGCTGGGCGTGGAGATCGATGCCGATATGGTCGCCGAATGTGTCAAGCGGGGAATTCCGGTGATCCACGGCGATTTGAACAGCAATCTGGATTATCTGCAATCGGCAAGTTTTGACTGCGTACTGCTGACCAGAGTATTGCAGGAATTGACCAACCCCGAAGCTGTTTTAAAAGAGGTCGTGCGTATCGGCAAACGGGGGCTGGTGGGGTTTATCAACTTTGGGCACATCCGCAACCGTTGGCAGCTGGCGCTGGCTGGCAGAATGCCCAAAAATGTGGCGCTGCCCCACGAGTGGTACAATACGCCCAACATCCATCTGGGGACGATCCGGGATTTCCGGGATCTGTGCGACAGTCTGGATATTGAAATTATCCGATCCTTCCCGGTGGGGCGCGACCGGAGTTTTCTGGCGGCAAATCTGCCGAATTTATTTGCCTACGCATGTATTTTTGAAATTCGCAACAAAAAGTGAACTTTTCACCTAAATATTTAATGGAGCATATATTATGAGCAACGATCTGAAAGCAGCCGCCCTCAAGTACCATTCAGAACCCATTCCCGGCAAGATCCATGTGGTTTCCAGCAAGCCTTGCGAAAATCAGCAGGATCTGGCTCTGGCATATACCCCCGGTGTGGCACAGCCCTGTCTGGAAATCAAAGACGCCCCCGAAAAAGTGTGGGATTACACCGTAAAAGGCAATCTGGTGGCAGTGGTCAGCGACGGTACCGCGGTGCTGGGTCTGGGCAACATCGGTCCGGAAGCGGGTCTGCCGGTAATGGAAGGTAAGGCGGTTTTGTTCAAGCGTTTTGCCGATATTGACGCCGTGCCGCTGTGCATATCCAAAGTCTTCAAAGAAAACGGCAAGACCGATCCGGCAAAACTTATTGCCGTAACCGAATGTCTGGAACCCAGCTTCGGCGGCATCAACCTCGAAGACATCGGCGCCCCGGCCTGCTTTGAAGTCGAACAGACCCTCAAAGAAAAGATGAACATACCTGTCTTCCACGATGACCAGCACGGTACAGCGATCATCTCGCTGGCGGCGATCCTCAACGCCACCAAGCTGTTGGGCAAAAAGCTGGAAGATTGCAAATTTGTAGTCAACGGTGCCGGTGCCGCCGGTATCTCCTGCAGCGAACTTTACATCACCGCCGGTGCCAGGCGCGAAAACTTCATCATGTGCGACAGCAAAGGCGTTATCCACGACGGCAGAACCGATCTTTCTAAAGAAAAACAGCGTTTTGCGGTCAAGACCGACAAGCGCACTTTGGCCGATGCACTGGTGGGTGCCGACGTATTTTTGGGGCTTTCTGTGGGCAACTGCCTGACCAAAGAAATGGTCAAAACCATGAATCCCGATCCGATCATCTTTGCCATGGCGAATCCCACGCCGGAAATTTTCCCCACCGACGCTTTTGAAGCCGGCGCAGCAGTAGTCGGTACCGGCAGAACCGACTTCCCCAACCAGATCAACAACGTTCTTGGTTTCCCCGGCATCTTCCGCGGCGCACTGGATTGCCGCGCCCGCAACGTCAATGAAGAAATGAAGCTTGCTGCCGCCGAAGCTCTCTGCGAAGTTGCCGCTATGGAAGTCGATGCCGAAACTATGGAAGAACTCAAAACTGCATACCCCGCCGACGCGGCAAACGGCATGTTTGACGGCGCCAATCCGCTGAAGCTTTCCTATGTGATCCCCAAACCCTTCGACCCCCGCGTAGTGCCCCACGTGGCACGCAAAGTCGCCGAAGCAGCTATGAAAACCAATATGGCCAAACTCGCCATCGACGATCTTGACGCTTACGAAAAGAGCGTCCGCGCCCGCATCAAGGCTAATCGCTGAAGGTTGATCGGTAATCCCGGATAAAACGGGAGAAAACATTTAATGGCATTTATCTCATTACTATACAAAGAGATAAATGCCATTAAAGTTTTAAACATCTCTGCTATCGACCAATATTCAGAATGGAATATCGACAACAGATTACAGTTAAAATCCGGGGGCGCTTGATAAAATCGGGAAGATTGGTGAGGGGAAATTTCGGGGAGAAACAGCTAATTGACGCTCAAAAACAGCATGCAGCAGTTTCCGCTGCCACACCCCGTTGCTTGCCGGGGCGGCAACATGCACCAGCTATACTGTTGACCGCGTATGCGGTATGATAAGTTGATTTATCATGCTGCAATTTTAAGTTTTGGTGGACGCTTGATGAAAAATTTTGGCTGATGATTTGAAAAATCTTGTGATCTGCATTAAATTACCTTTGTTTTGCAATATTTTCAACAATTCAGAAAGGTTTTTGTTATGCTGAAAAAACTTCAACTTTTTGCGCTTTTTATGCTGGGAGCGATCGCTCTCTGCGGCAGCGACAACTCAAGCTACACGTTTGCGGTCATTGGCGATATCCACTACGACCGTATGGAGTTCCACGACCTTCGCAAGATGAAGCATCTGGGGATCCCCCACGGCAAACATGTACTCAACGAAGATGGATATTTTTCGTGGCGCAAACAGACCAAATGGGTGGAACTCAACAAAGGCGGCACCGTCGAAAGAGCCACTCCGCTCAATGAAATGATGTGGCAGAAATACACCCCGATCATGCTGGATAAAGCCGCTGCCCGGGCCAAAGCCGCCAAAGCGTTATACACTTTTCAGCTGGGCGATATGATCCACGGCGATTGCTATGACTTTGCTTTGCACAAGAAAAATCTGGAACAGGGGCTTCAGCAGCTGACCAAACGTTTCGATAATGTTCTGGTGGTTTGCGGCAATCACGATACCCGCGGCATCGAGGGCGGCAAGGCGTGGAATCAGGTGATCAACACGCATCTGGATAAAACCATCAAAAACCTCAAACGCAAAAACACCAACTACTACTTTACCATCGGCAAAGACCTTTACCTTTGCTACGATTTGATGAATGTGGATATACCGTTTTTTGAACAGGCCGTAAGAGAAAATCCCAATGCGCGTTATACTTTCTTTATTTCCCACGTTCCGCTGCTGCCCACCGGTAAGCATGCAGTGAACGCCATCTTGAGCGACAACCTTAAACCGCTCTTGGCTTTGCTGGAAAAAGCCAACGCTATTGTTTTGAGCGGTCACACCCATAAAGTATCTTTTGTGGAGTATTTCAATAAAGAAAATGATCATCGCATCAGCCAGTTTGTCATCAACTCCACCATCCGCTTTCCCAAACGGCAGCTCAAGTTTCACGAAACCAAACCCGCCAGTGACCAATTCCCCGCCAAACATGCGAAAAACCGGGAATTGTGGAACAAATTTTATGCCGGCAAAGTTACCACCAAACTGCACACCAACGGCACCGGTTACGGCATTTTGCGGGTAAGCAACGAAGGCGTGTATATCGATTACCGTAACTTTGATCAGGACAAAGTCTATACTTACAAGCTCCGGTAAAAACTCCCTTTGGCGATTTTTTCAGCCGGTTTGATCCCCCGCTTGGCAAATTGTTCATCCCCTGGGTTGTTAATAGCTTTCCGGCACTTGACAAAACAGCTCTGCAAGTGTATCTTAAAAGGGTAAAAATTCAATTAAAACAGGTATTTATGATCGATTTTATCAATATTTGCAAAAGTTACGGTGAACAGACTTTGCTGGACAATGTTTCGTTCCGGATCAGTTCCGGCGACCGGGTGGGGGTGGTCGGTGCCAACGGCGCGGGCAAAACCACGCTTTTTTCCATTATCACCGGCGACCTTGAGGCAGATTCCGGCACTATCAATTACCCGAAAAATCTGCGGATCGGCTGCTTGCGGCAGAATTTGGAAACCAACGACCTGGATACACCTCTGGTAGATTATACCAGCGATGCCTTGCCGGAATTGCGTGCGGCTGCCGCCGAGCTGAAAAATATTGAGCATATTTTAGCTGAAAATCCCGATACCGCCGATGAACGCATCCTCCGGCGCCATGGTGAACTGCAAAGCACCTTTGAGCATCTGGGCGGCTACCGGCTCAAAAGCGAAGCCGAAGCGGCTTTAAGCGGATTGGGGTTCAAAGTCGCTGATTTCACCAAGCCGTTGAAAAGTTTTTCCGGCGGCTGGCGTATGCGTTCAGCTTTGGCAAGAGTGCTCATTGCCCGGCCCGATGCGCTGCTGCTGGACGAACCGTCGAACTATCTGGATATACCGGCAGTGGAGTGGCTCTGCCGTTTTCTTAAAAGTTACTCCGGCACACTGCTTTTGATCTCCCACGACCGCTTTCTGCTGAACCGTTTGACCAATGTGACGCTGGAGGTCAACAAGGGTGCCGTTACCCGCTATGCCGGTAATTACGACTACTACCGGCGGGAGCGCTCCAACCGTGCCGCCATGCTGGATGCCCAATATCAGAATCAGGCGCGCAAAAAGGAGCAGATGCAGCGCACCATCGACCGGTTCCGCGCCAAAAGCACCAAAGCGGCATTGGCAAAAAGTATGCAGAAAGCCCTTGACCGCATGGAAGATGTGGAAACTTTGGATGATTTGGCAGTAAAAGGTACTTTGCGGCTGCCCGACCCGCCGGCTTCGGGAGCGGAAGCCGCCCGCATCGAACAGCTGACCTTCGGTTACGAAAACTCTGACAAGCTTATTTTCAAAGAGCTGGATATGGAGATCTCTGCCGGCGATAAACTTGCCTTTGTGGGTTATAACGGTATGGGCAAGACCACGCTGCTTAAATTGTTGATAAGCAAGCTCAAACCCCAATCCGGCCGGGTGGTGCTGGGGCATCATATCGTGCCGGGGTATCTGGCGCAGGAATTTGCCGATCTCCTGGTTATGGAAAATACGGTTTACGATACGGTAAAAGCTGCCGCCGCCCCCGATTTCCCCCAAAACAACCTGCCGGCGGTACTGGGCAGTTTCGGCTTCCCCGGCGACAATGCCTACAAGCCCTGTTCGGTTCTCTCCGGGGGCGAAAAGATCCGGCTCTGCTTTGCCCGGATCTTTGTAAATCCGCCCAATTTGCTGATTTTGGACGAACCCACCACCCATTTGGATATTGCGGGGCGGGAGGTTTTGCAGGAGGTTTTGCAGAATTACAAAGGTACCGTCTGTCTGGTGAGCCACGATATCGAGTTTGTACGCAACACCGCCACCACCATTATTGCCATGAAAGAGTTGGGGGTGAAAAAGTATTACGGCAATTACGACTATTATCTGGAAAAAATCGCTGCCGAAAATGCTGCCAATGAGCCTGTGACAGTCAAAGTTCAGGAAAAATCCGAATTTAATGCCAAAGCCCGCCGTCAGGAGCGCGCCCGGCAGCGTCAGGCACTTTCGGCAGAAAAGAAAGCTGCCGAAAAGCTGGTTGCCGATTTGGAAAAAAAGGTTGAGAAACTGGACGCCCGCCAGAATGAACTTCTGGCAAAATTAGCAGAACCCCCGGGGGCGGATTTCGGCGATCTTATGCGCGAATCCGCCATAGTGCAGGATAAACTCGACGCCGCAACTGCCGAATGGGAAAAAGCTATGGAAAAACTCGAAGCCGTGCTGGAAGCCAACAACGCTATCCGCGAAGATATATGAAAGTTCAGTATGAAACTCCAAAATGAGGTTGGCCGGATATGACAAAATGGGCAGAAAATTTTTGCCGGGGTTTTGCTTTCTCTCTGCGGGGGGTACGGCTCTTTTACACCACCCCGGGATTGTGGAAATATACGGTTTTTCCGCTGATTATGGTGATCGCCACTTACGTTTTGCTGGGGTATCTGGGCAGTTGCGCAGTGGGGGCATTTGCCGGATTTATTGACGAAAAATGCGCTCAACTGCCGGATTTTCTGCAATGGCTGGCAACTGCGGCGCGGGCGGTCAGCATATTGCTGATGATCATGATATTGTCGGTTATAGCGGTGGTCAGTATCGGGACGCTTTATGAACTTTTCGGCGGGATCTTTTTTGATGCACTCATCCACCGTTTTGCCGGAAATCTCTGCAACAGAAAATTGCCGGAACTCAACTGGAAATTTGCGCTGAAAGCCGTTTTTGATACTGCAATATACAGCGTGAATACCATGCTGATAATACTCTTTTTTCTGCTGGTCAATCTGCTGCTGCCGATTGCGGGGCAGATAGTTATGATACTGATCGTCAGTTATCGTTTCGGGGTGGTTTATCTGGCAATGAGCGGATTTCATTTCGGGAAAAATCTGCTGCAGACCAAGGCTGCTGCTTATGCCAATAAAATGCTGGTGCTGGGGTTCGGTGTCAGCATATATCTGATGTTTCTTTTTCCGCTGGCGGTGCTGTTTCTGCTGCCGGGGATCATGCTTGCGGGTATGCTGATTTATCTGGAACTTGTGAAAAAATAAAAACTCCGGAAGTTTGTTATGGATTTTGTCAACTGTCATCTCCTGCATTGGAGTTACGAAAAACACGCAGTCCCGGCGGTGTTGGAGCATATCCACAGCTATTACCAGATCGAGTTGTGTGTCAACGGCGTTATCAAGTTCAACTCCGGCAAGAGTAAATTGCGTCTGCACAGCGGCGAGTGGATGCTTATTCCGCCGGGAACGCCCCACAGCATGACTTACGAGGGTAAAGATTTGGAGTATTACTCGTTAAAATTTGCCGTCAATAATCTTGAGCAGGTCGTGGATAAATCCTTGATCTTTCAGCCCGCCAATAAGTTGAGCGCATGGATCATTTCTGCGCTGGTGGATCAGCGGCCGCCGGATCAATATCTTTATATGCCCATCAACGAAAACCGCGTAGTGTTGGAAACCTTACTTTTAAGTATGCTGCAGCAGGCTTTGAGCCCCATAAAAAATCACTCTTCTACCCCCCGGCTGCTGCGGGAAATAGCCAATATCGTTGCCGAAGAAGGCGCTATGGTCAATGCCCAGCTGGTCGCCGGACGTATGCAAATGAATGTGGCACAACTGAAATACCGTTATGAACTTGTGGCGCGGGAACACTTTGCCGGAGCAAAAAATCAGTTGACGCTCAAACAGTTTTTTGATCGTGAACTGATGAAGCAAATCGACCGCTTTTTATTTTACAGCGATCTTGCGCTGGGGGAAATCTCCGCCCAGACCAAGTTCAATAATATCTACACATTTTCCCGCTTTGTCAAGCGCCTGACCGGGCAAACACCAACCCGCCGCCGCGCCGAAAAAAATCCTGCCGCCGGTGCAAGTGATTGCAATACAGTGTCGTAAGAAGCCGGCCATTCAGCGGGCAAGGCGGGGGAGAGAACCTTTTTTCAAGGCTCTGTTCCCAATACGGGTAGGTCAGTAAAAATCTTTATGATCAACTTTTGTATTGGAACTTTTTTAAAACTTGAATGGCATTTATCTATTTGCAGAGCAAATAGATAAATGCCGGGAAAAGGTTTGGAAAAAAGGGGTGGAGTTTGAGGAGGGGAAAAAGGACCTTTCCTCAAAAGGTCTTTTTCCCCTCCTCAAGTACCGACCCTTATTGGGAAGAGAACCTTTTTTCAAAAAGGTTTCTTCCCCACAAAACAGTTTTGCCCCCCCTGAATTTTTGCAGCTTATTTATTGCGGATTATCGCCGCTGAATATCCTTCGGGGATCCTTATTTGAGCATAGCGTCTTTTGCCGCTGACGATTACCGGAACTTTATAGTTTTTATCTTCCTTGCCGGTGCGGTCAAAAATATGCACGGTGAACTTTGAATCATCGCCCCAGCCGAAGTTGCCGCTGGTGTTGGTGAGGATCCGCTCTTTGCCGATGATATACCCTTTGCCCAGAACTATGGGCGTGGTGGGGTACATCTTGCTGGTCAAGGTGGGGTGATCCCCGGTGGTGTGGCGGTAAAAATAGTACAAACAGCCGTAATCCAGAGCTTTGAGCATATCTTTGTAGGCGTCAACACTGTTGCGTACCGTCAGGTGATCGCCCAGCGATATTGGCGTATAGAGCAAGCTGCGGGTAAGATTGGTTATGCTGGCGGTTTCCACAAAGCGGATGGTTTTAAGTTTCCGCATTTTTTCAGTGAAAGGTGAACCGTTGCCCACCAGCAGGCCGTTGCCCCGTCTGATAAGTTTTTTTGCCGTGTTCACCCGGAATTCTTCGGTCAGAAGCGGTACATTGCTGATCTTGCGCTTGAGCTTATGAGTTTTGCTGTCGATTTCGCCGGAGAGTTTATCCCAGTATTTATCCGAATAGCTGAACAAAAATTTGGAATACTCCATTTCGTCCCAGTAAATGGCATCGGCTCCATGCTTGAACCGCAGCTCCAGAAGTTCATCCTGCACAGCAGCAAATTTGCTGCCGCTGTACGGTACATACAACGGGTAAAGTCCGCCCCGGTAATCGGCGTGTTTGCCGGCACTATCAATGAGGGCAGCATCACCGTAAAGCTCTTTATCGCCCTTGCCGTTGGAAATAAAACAGTGGTAGTAGGGCAGAACTTTAAGCTCCGGCTTGACCGTTTTGAGCTTCGTTATCGTATCACTCCAAAACGATACATCGGTTTGAGCGTACTTGGTACCATGCCGTGCCATGCCGCCTTTTGCCCCCAGCGCGCCATAATCAAAGGGTACACTTAAAGCGGCAATGTTGTAATCGCAGGCTTGCATGCGTTTTTTCAGAAACTCCACCGACTCCCGGGTGCGGGTGCTGAAAAATCCGCCGGGACCGGGAATCGTGAAGTTCACTTTCCACGCTTTGCGGATGCGGTTGATAAAAAGCCAGTAGTCGGCGTATTCCAGCGGGTAAAGTTCCACAGCAACTTCCATCGTGCGTCCGGGAGTCAGCACCAGGTGATTATTGTTTACACCAATAACATTACCGAAGCGGAAAAAATAACTGTGGCACTGGGTCACATCGTCCCCCGCCGCCATCCCGATACCGCACGCCTGACCGGTTGCCAATACTGCCGGGTGTGCCGGTTCCCGGGTCTGCAATCTTTTGCCCATTGCCGGATAACCGCAAACCCACGCTTTTTGCAGATTTTTAACTTGTATGCTGTGTTTATACATCACCGGCAGATCCTTGTCGGTCAAGTTGGTGATTTTATCCTTTACAATAATGTGGTCGGCAAGTTTTTCCACAGTACGCTCCACGGTAAAATCCCGGCTCTTGAGCATGGCTTTACCATTTTTAAGCGTTACAATGCCATCGCCCCTGCCGCCAAACTTTGCCCACGCCGGTTTGAGAGTGGAAAATTCGCTGACCAGATCATATTTTATATCAATAAGTTTGATTTCCACGCCGCCATTACCGGTCAGTTTGGCTTGATACGGTACTTTTTCCGGAACAGTTGGCTCAATAAGAGGCAGTTTGCCTTGCGGTGCCGGTTTCAAAGTTGAGCGTAACGGCTGAAAGACTTCGCCTGAAAGCTGAAAACTGCACTTGAGGTCGTTATCTTTTATGGGAGAATAGATGATTTCCAGCGATTTTTTGCCGCTTATATCAAAAACATATTCGCAGGGGTCGATTTCGCTGCCCGCACTGTAAAAAGCCGGGTAGTTCTTGCCGGCAAGGTTGCCGTAAGTCACAAACCATTTATCCTGACTGCCGGTAATCCCCAGATTGCTTCTGCCGAACTGGATGGTTTTATCCCGGTTCAGACAATCCTTGATTGCCAGCCGCTTGCCGTCGAGCAAAATTTGCATAGCACGGGTGCCGCCATGGAACCGTTTGTTTTTGCCCTCCAACGCCGCCCGGAGTTTGAGGGTACGCACCTTGGGGGCAATATTTTCCGGAAGCTCAAAAACAACTTTTCTCTTGTTTTCGGTCAAAGTATAAACCTTTGAAGAATAGAGCGTTTCCGCAGCCAAAGCATTGCGGTCAAAAGTGCCGTCGGCTCCGGCAAAAACGCCTTCCAGCAATCTGCCGATGTTCCACGGCTTGCCCCGGCCCTGCAAATTGCTTGCCGTAAAAATGCTTTCCTGATTGGCGCCGTCGGAGTCGCTCAACAATATATCGAAGCGGAACCGGTCATGTTTTTTGGGGGCTTTGCCCAGCATGCTCCACGGGATCGCCGCCTCCAGCTTGTAGCCGTTGGCGGTACGCCTGGCTCCGATGCGGATGCCGGAAGGGTCTTTATTTACCGGAGCAAAAACCACCGCTTCGGGAGCGATATTGTTAAAGTTCCCCGGCGAAAAGATGAAACACCAGAGATTTTTATTTACCCGTTTGGCAGTGTAAGGGTATTGCACAGCCAGCATAACATGGTCGCCTTTCCAGAGATCCTGCCCGTAGTTGGATTGATCGACCTTATCGTCGCAAACATCGGCAGCAAGGTATAAGTTGGCATTATCATAGCCGATGACCGCTGTTCCGGAGTGGCTTTTTACCCCCCGCCATGCATTTTTACCATAATAGAGCTGTTGAGCCGAGTTGAATTTTATTGATCCGGCCAGTTGAGCCATGCGTTCCATGGAGCCATCCACTTCCGGCGGCGGATCGCCCACAAAAGCCACAGGTTTGAGGTTATTGTTTGCTCCCCAAACGGACAAAGCCGCCAGCAGAGCCAGACTCAAAAAAAATTTTTTCAGAAAATCCATAATGTTATTCTCCAACTTCAATACCCGGCAGTATCAATCCAAAAGTTCGATCACCGGGCGGTTGCCGGAAGATTTTTCCATAGCTTTTTTCAGCTCGCCGATGGCGGCAATGGCTCCGCTGGCACGCCCCGGACCATTCAAAGGCGGCCAGGAGCTGCTTTCGGCCAGATCGTCGTAACGCTCCAACACGGTCATGACGGTCATTTTTGCCACGGGCAATGCCGGGACATAACCGGGATTGTCGTATTCGCTGTCAGTTACCGGGGTTATCACATGATTGCCGGCCAAATGAGCAAGGATCTCGTTAGTCAAGGTCATGGAAAGATCAAGCGTGCAGGATATTTCCACCACCGTCGGCGGCCGCAGTCCTTTGCTGAAATCGTCGGTGATTTTGGCGGTTATCAAAAGCGCCAGCAGCCGTTTGTCGGCAGCCGAGCGCTCGTTGTCGTGCCGGCGCTTGCTTTCGTAGTCAAAACTCTGATAAAGGTAACTCAAGGTCACGCCAAAAAGCATGATAAGCCAGTTGAGATACATCCAGATCAAAAACAATGGCAGCGCCGAAAAACTCCCGTAAATAACGTTGTAGCGCGACAGCGCCATCTGCACAAAAAAGTATCCGCTCTGGAGCAGTTGATAAATACTTCCGGCAATGACTCCGCCGAACAATGCCGCCGAAAAACGCACCCGGGTATTGGGCAGAAATATGTAAATAAAAGTAAAAAGCATCCATGCCAGCAAGTAAGGCACACACTGTATGCCGAATTCCACTATCGGGCGGCTGTAACTTAAAATAGCGTGTTTTTCGGTAAATTCACGCAACACCCGCGACACGATCACCGTAGCGGAACTCGCCGCCAGCAGCAGCACCGGAGCGATCACCAGAAAAGAGAGATAATCAGTAAATTTGCGGAAGATCGTGCGGTTTTTCTTGACCTTCCACACCCGGTTGAAAGCGTTTTCGATATTGCCGATCATTTTGACCACCGACCAGCAGAGGATCAGCGCACCGATCCCGGCGACCAGTCCGCCTTTGGTTTCGCGCAAAGTTGTATCGGCAAAGTTGTAGATCCAGTTGAGTATTTCGCCATGTTCGCTCAAGCGTTCAGAAAGTTCCTTTTTCAGCCATTGATCCAGATCAAAACCCTTTGCCACGCCGAAAAGCAGTGCAAACACCGGTACGATGGCAAACAATGTGTAATAAGTCAATGCCGAAGCACGCAACTGCCCCTCGGCGGCGCCGAAGGTAGGCAGTGATTCAATAAGAACGTTTACGCTCCGGCGGAAATGCCAGTTCAGAGTGTGTTTTTTATCGTCATACATAATATATTCCCCTTTGGGTTGCAAATTTATGGGAAATATAGTGTAAAAGAGGCTTGTTGTCAAATTTTAAAACACAATATAAAGCAAAATATTATTTGCCATGAACTTATTGAGTTTGTTGAAAAGGGCGGGCATCTGCTTATAAGTCTTGCTCATTTTGATACTCCGGAAATACGCGGCGGCAAGGTTCCGTCTGACTTGTCCGACCAGTCCGACCTGTCCGACCTGTCCGACAGCCGCCATCTATTAGTGCAGTCAGCGTTCCGCTGACTGCGTGAAGTCCGCCTGCGGCGGGTGAAGATGTGAAGAGCTTGCTTTTGACAAAGCAAGCGTGAAGTTGCTCGCTTACGCGAGTATGGTCGTTGACT
>JAFVQX010000198.1 GCA_017504585.1 Lentisphaeria bacterium | reverse complement strand
CGGCAATCCGGAAACCATGGCTGCCGGTGCCGCCGAAGGTGCCGCCCGCATGGCAGGTGCCGAAGATATCAACTTTATGGTTTTCGGTTCCGGCGAACGCACCAACACTGTCATCGGCCGAGCCACCAACAAAATCATGCGCAATGGCGATATGCTTATGGCAGCTATGGCAGTGCAGTATCAGGGCTATGTGGCAACTGTGGAATACCCCTTTGTAGTGGGCAAAGCCTCCGATGACCAGAAGTATTTTTTGAATGTTTTGTTCGAAGCCGCCAATGTCCAGCAGCAGTATCTTAAAGCCGGAACTGTTTCCGGCGAAATGGTCAAAGCGGTAAAAGCGGTCTTTGCCAAACACAACATGACCAAATACGACCTTTATCCGCCCATGCACGGCATCGGTCTGGCTGAAGCCGAATCGCCCTATCCGGACGAAAATGCCACCTACAAGTTCGAAGCCAACATGTGCGTCAACAGCGACATAAGTTTGTGGGGCTATCCTGCGGGCAGCAACCGCATCGAAGAAGGGTTTGTCATCACCAGCGACGGCCCCAAATCCCTCACACCCTTTATCCGTGAAATGGTAGCGAAAGGTTTGTAAAGATGGCTGGTAAAAAGAATTGGTATTTTGCCGACGGTTATCTGCCGGAAAAAGTCAATAACGGCGAAATGGAAGCCCACGAAGCGTTGATGCTCTTCAATCCTTCTGAAAAAGATATTGCCGTAAAGCTCAATGTGTATTTCAGCGACCGCGACCCCATTAAAGATATACCCCTTACCGTGGGTAGAGAACGGGTGCTGACCATCCGGCTGGATCACCCCGAAGAGATGAACGGTGCCGTGATCCCGCCGGTAACGCAGTATGCTCTGCACATTGCTGCCGACGAGCCGATCATCTGCCAGTTCGGCAGACTGGATACCACCCAGAACGCCATGGCGTACTATGTGGGTGTGGGGCACGCTGAATAAACAAGTTTTGAGGTTTGATTATGTATAAGAGCGATTTTTCCCCCTGGGTCTGGACGGAGCTGCTGGCATTTGACCGGGAAGCTCCGGATTGCGGAGTGGCGGGTTATCTGGACGAATTGGGCTTTGTGCCCGAAGGCATGTGTCTGTTGGTTTCCAGCCCCGACTTTATTTTCTCTCACCCCGGAGCCATCACCGGCAGAAATCTGCCCGCAGATATTTGCGCACGGAATGGTCAGCCGGGTAATGAACGGCGTAAACGGCAGGAGTGGACCGATGTGGATTTGAAAAAACTTATCGCCGGTCTGACTCAAGCCGGAGTGGAAGTTTACTGCTCCTGTTTTACCGTGTTTATGGACAACAAGTTCACCCGCGAGTGGGTCAGCGATCACGAAGAAGTCCGCCTCTGCTGGGCGAACATCTGGCGTGGTGCCGAAATCAACCCCCTTGCCCAGCTTAAAGACGGATCGCTCTTTGAAGATCACATCATACCCAAAATCGTGGAAGTCTGCCGCGATTACGGATTTGCCGGCTGGCACGGGCCCGACGGCTGGGGTCCGTGGAGTTCGGGCAACATCTGCGAACTGGATTTTTCCGACAGCATGATGGGGCAATTCATGGAAGTTGTGGATCTGGATTTTCCGGAATTTTTCAGCGCAAAGATCCCCCATATCGTGACCCAGCAGGAGGTCATGGCCGCCATGGATGCCGGCAAAGAAAAACCCCTTGCCGGATTGCCGGAGTTGCAGAAGCGTCAGGCATGGATAATCGAAAACTGCTTTGAAGAGTGGACGAACTTTCTGGTCGACCGCTGGTGCCGGTTCTGGGGCAAGGCGTTGACAGCTCTGCACGCCAATAACTTCAAGGGCGTTATCAATTCGGCATGGACCAAAGGCTGTTTTGACGCTTTGACCGAATATGGCGTGGATTACCGCAAGATGGCGGCTCTGGGGCTGGACGGTATGGTTGTGGAAACTGTGGCGCTGGGTATGAATTCCACCCGGCCGCAAAGCACATTTTATCACAACTTTTACGCTGCGGCTCTGGGCGAGATCAAAGCCGCGATGCCGGAACTCAAACTCATTGCCTTGCACGGCATAAAAGATGTGGACGAATTCTGGGACAATCTGCGCCACGCCACCACCGGTTACGAAAAAGAGATGTATAAACTTGGCAACATGTTTATCTACAACGATCAGGGCAAATTGCAGCACGCGGCAGACGGCTTTCTCTGCTGTCTGGCAGACGGCATCGAAAAGTCCGAGTGGGACTATATAAGAGAACGCTGGCGGGTAGTTTTTGACAATGACCCTATACAAGCTGGCGTCATAACCGCCGTTTACAGCGATCGCTACATGGACAACTGCACCGACTATTGGCAGGATGGCTTTACCCCCGCATTGGATCAGGTGGCGAACTTTATGGACAAAGGTTTGGCGGTGCAGAGCTTTGTTCACAGCAAAAATGCTCATAAAGTGCCCGGTATGCTGCTGGTGCCCGCCGCCCATTTGTGGGAAAAGGCGGAACTCGATGATCTTATTGCCAACCACCGTTATCCGGTAGTGCTTTGCGGCAGAGCCGCTGCACTTAAAGATATTCCCGGCTGGAAACTTACCGACAACTCCATAATGCTGGTGATCGCCGCCGGCGGCGTGAAAGCTCTGGAAACTGTGGAAAGCATCCCTGCAACTCAAGCTGCCCCGGATCACAGATTCTGCTATTTCAGCGAAAAGCGTTACCGCAAAGAGGTCGCCGACGAGTTCTGGGCAAAGGGTGCCGAAGCGGTCATCGAACTGGCAAAGAGTATATACCCGTGGATCAAAGCCAGCAACATGCCGGTAAATATCCTCTGCAAAACTTTGAGCGACAACACTGTGGAGATCGGTTTGGAAAATATGGCAGTCTGGGGCCGCCCCCGGGTCACTGCGGCTGTGCCTTATGAGTTTGAAGTGCAAGAGATCGTCAGCACCTTCCCCACCCGGGTGATGAGTGCAACAACTGAAGAGTTTACCATACCAGTACCGCCCCGGGGGGTGACTGCGTTGCGGATCAACAAAAAATAAAGAGGTGGAAGATGAAAAGATCAACGAACACTCCTTCACTCCAGCACGCTGGAGTGAAGCCCATGGGCTTCACGCTGATCGAACTGCTGGTGGTGATCGCCATCATTGCCATTTTAGCGGCAATGCTGCTGCCGGCGTTGTCGGCAGCACGGGAGCGTGCCAAGCAGTCCGGCTGCTTGAGCAACCTTAAACAGCTGGGCGTTGCCAAAGAGCTTTATTCCGGAGATAATCAGGATTATCTGCCCTACTCCGGAGATTATCCTTCGGTAAGGACTGCGCCGTGGGCGTATGAAATCGGCAACTATGTTTCGCCGGATTCCGGCTGGAGATCCGGTGCTCCGGCAGCAACAGTCTGGCGATGCCCCGGCGAAGGCGATGGTTATGGAACTTACAAAAGCAGTCTGGGCGGATTCAAAGGGGAATTTCAGACCTATCCGCAATATGCCATCAACCCCTATTGTACTTACAAGTACAAGACCAAGTGGGGGATCGACTGCCATACTCACGCCCGTATCAACAATCCGGACCGGATCATGATCTTTGGCGACAACCGGCACCGCGGCAATCATGTTATGGATAATTTCGGCAAAACCACAACCATCCGTCTGGCGCTGCGTCACGGCGGCGATCCGGAAGCTGAATCGCCGAAAGGTTACGGCAATGTGGTATTTATTGACGGTCATGCCGAGAGTTTGACCTACGATGGAGTACAGAATTGGTGGGAAGGCCCCAGCGACTATTCGCCGGGTTATCAGATATTGCTGGGCTACATCAAAGGGGCAACTGAAGTATCGTTTTAACCAATCCACCGGAGAAAATATACTAACCCAAGCAAGCAAAGGAGTTGACTATGAGAAGAGTTGCAAGTATCCTTTCCCGGAAAAAACCATTTACCTTGATCGAACTGCTGGTGGTAATCGCTATCATCGCCATTCTGGCGGCAATGCTGCTGCCGGCGTTGTCGGCGGCACGGGAGCGTGCCAAATCCGGCAGCTGTATGGGCAATCTCAAACAGTACGGTGTTATTTCGGCGTTATACAGTGCCGATAATCAGGATTATCTGCCGGCATACAGCCATGCAACCGAAACCAACATCTGGATCAAACAGCTCGGGCAATATTGCGACAAAGCATTTTATCACCAATCAGCCCCCGGTACGCTTTTTGAGTGTCCTTCCGAAACCGGCGGCTTTGACAAAGACCATACCCCCAGCCCCACCGAAGGCATTGAGCAGGATGTTTTTACCGGTACATTCAAGGTGCCGCAATACGGCATCAACCCTTATTGTACCTCAAACCCCAGCAGCGGGTACGAAGATACCGGTTGGGGCATAAAGACCCACGCCGGGATCAACAATCCGGACAAGGTGGCTCTTTTTGCCGACAACCGTCACCGCGAACAGGGGTCGGTGGGGAGCGGTGCGATCGCCACCGAGGCAAAATACCGCCGTTTTTCCATGCGGCACGGCGGCGAACCTTTGGATAACTCCAGCGGGCACGCCAATGTGTGCTTCATTGACGGCCATGTGGAAAGCGTAAACCAGAAGCAGTTCGAAACCTGGGCAGACTCCAAAGGCAAATCCTGGCCCGGGGCACTCAAGATCCTGACCGGCCCGGACAGCAAAAACTGGAATATGAGTTTCTGACCCCACAGAGCTTATCCGGCATACTGCACCATAATCATAATGTGCCGCCAAGCCAGCGCGATAGTGTGCGTGGCGGCTGTCGGACTGGTCGGACAGGTCGGACGGGCATTGCCGCCTTACTGTTGCAACATTGTGTGTGGCGGCTGTCGGACTGGTCGGACGGGTCGGACTGGCATTGCCGCCTTACTGTTGCAACATTGTGTGTATGCCGCGTGGCAATACCCAGCGTATAGCTTGCAGGAGCGGAGCGTCAACCGGCTGCAGCGGGGGCAATACCCAGCGTATAGCTCGCCGGAGCGGAGCGTCTACCGGCTGCAGCGGGCTTTGCCCGCTTCCCATATTTTCTCATACATTCCCATACTCTCCCATAATCTATCGCGCGGCAAACAGGTGTTCGCCTTACGACGTTATATCGTATGCCGCCTTTCGCCGCATTCGCGGGCAATAGGATAGATGGCGGCTTTTGGGAAATTATGAGAGGGTATGAGAAATTATGGGAGGGTATGAGAGTATTGCCGCCTTACTGGCGCAACATTGTGCGTGGGCGGCTGGCTTGTCCTCCGTAGCCTCCGGCGTAGGAGGATGCCGCCTTTCGCCGCATACGCCCGGCTTCGTTACACTACGCCGTGGCAAGCGGGCAATATTTATTCCACCAGTCAACGACCTTACTCGCGTAAGCGAGCTGCTTCACGCTTGCTTTGTTAAAAGCAAGCTCTTCACATCTTCACCCGCCGCAGGCGGACTTCACGCAGTCAGCGTTTCGCTGACTGCCCCCTTCCCCGGGTGGCATACTATTGTTTCGGGAGTGATATTGCAGTAGTCTTTATAAAGTCCGGTTATTTTATCCTGATACTCGGCAAGGTGATCGTTTTGCACCAGATGCACGGTTATGCCGCCGAAGCCTCCGCCGGAAAGACGAGCCCCCAGCGCTCCCGGCAGTTGATGGGAAAACTCTACGATCTTATCCAGCGCGGGGGTGGAATTTTCGAAATTCACCCGACTGCTTTCGTGTGACTCCCACCACAAGGCGCCGAATGACTGCAAATCGTTGTTTTTCAGGTATTCCACGGCACGCCGCACCCGTTCGCACTCCTGCACCACATGTTTGGCGCGGCGGTATTCAATATCTGTCAGCAGAGATTTTTCGCTTTCCAGAAGTTCGCCGGATACATCCCGCAAAGTTTTTACTGTCTGGTGCCGGGCGGCGAGTTTGGCGGCGGCGCTTTCGCAAGCGGCACGGCGCTCGTTGTATGCGCTGTCCACCAGATCGTGTTTCTGCATACTGTTGACTACCAGAATACCGGCGTTGCCGGTCATGGGAATGGTTCCCAGAACTTCCACCGTGCGGAAATCGGAGAGAATAAAGGAATTGCTGACCCCGAAAATACTGCTGAATTGGTCGAGCAACCCGGTTTTTACCCCCAGAAAGTTGTTTTCCACCCCCTGACCGATGCGGGCGGCATCGGCGCTGGTCACATCAAGTTTATAAAGCTGCATCAAACCGAAAAGTATGGCGGTTTCGAACGCTGCCGAACTGGACATGCCCGCCGACAGCGGTACATTGCTGGAAATGACCGCATCAAAACCGCCGACGCTCAACTGCCGCGCTTGCAGTTCTGACACCACTCCCGCCGGATAATTTGCCCATTTGGGTCGAATGGTGTTTGTCAGATTTTGCACATCAAAAACAGCGCTTTCTCCGGCGCGCAGATCATAAAGCTGCACCATGCTGCTGTGGTTGGCGGCCATGACCACCGAAGTCCTCTGATCCACCGCGCAGCTCAAAACGATGCCTTCGTTGTAATCGGTGTGATTGCCCAGGATCTCCAATCTGCCGGGTGCCGAAGCCCCCGCAGTCGGGCTGGCGTTGAATTTTTCCTGAAAAACCTTTATCAAGTCACGCATTTTCAAACCCCATATCATTCAATATTTTAATGGCTTTTTCCAGCAGTATCTCCGGGGTGGAAGCTCCGGCAGTGATCCCGATGCGGGCAACTTCCGTCAGGTCAAGCTGACGGATCTCACCGGGGTCGTTGATCAGGATCCCACGGCTTCCGCAACTTTGGGCGACCTCGCACAATCTGCGGGCGTTGGAGCTGTGCGCCGAACCGATCACCACAAGATACTCCACTTTATGCTGTCCGATCAGCGTCCGCACCGCCTGCTGGCGCTCGCTGGTGGCATAACAAATATTGGATATACACTCAATATCCGGAAAACGTTTCTGCAAGGCGCGTATGATTTTTTCCACATCTTCCTGACACCAGGTGGTCTGGGTGAGCATAACTGTTTTTTTCCGGTCAGAAAGTTCCGGGAGTTTTTCGCAATCTTCCTCCCTGCCGACCAGATCTATATTGCCGCAGCCCAGCACCCCATCCGTTTCCGGATGCCCCGCATGTCCGGCAAAAATCACCCGGGCACCGGCTTGCAGATATTGTTTGGCCAGTTCATGCACCCGGCTGACCAGCGGACAGGTGGCGTCGGTTATCTGCAAAGCTCTGCTGCGGGCCAGGGCCTCCAGCTCCGGCGACACACCATGAGCGCTCCAGACGATGTGACTGCCGGGGGCGGGTTCATCAAGAGTGGTCACAAACTTTACGCCGCGCTCTTTCAGACCATTTACCACAAAAGAGTTATGCACGATATCGTTATATATGTATATATCGACCGCACCCTGTTCCAGAAGATCTTCCACGATTTTCAGGGCACGCTTGACCCCATTGCAGAAGCCGTGGGGGTCGGCAACAAAAAGTTTTTTTTCTGAACTGACAGATTTATCCATAAGATACAAATTTCTGATTTAACAGATCACCGCTTGATCGGTGGGGTAATATTATACCAAATCGCAGAAATTGCAACCGCAAAATATGTTTTTCGATAAAAAAATGTCAATATTACGCGTTTAAACATTGCCTTGCCGTTAAAGATGTGTTATATTGCCATTATGACAATTTAAAAAGGATTGAAAATGGGCTCTAAAAAATGGAAATTGATACGGGCAAATATTTCAAGCGAAGTTGAAGAATTGACCAGGCAGCATAATCTGCCACGGCCGATCGCGCTTTATTTTGCCGCTCGGGAGATCACACCAAAACAGGTAGCGGGGTTTTTAAATCCCCAGCTCCGGGATTTAAGCGATCCATATCGCTTCCCGGGGATCGAAAAAGCTGCCGAACGTATTTGGCAGGCGATCAAAAACAACGAACACATCCTTATCCACGGGGATTACGATACTGACGGTATCACCGGCAGCGCACTTTTGTCGCTGGTGCTGCGCCGCAACGGGGCAAAAGTCAGCAGCTTCATTCCCCACCGCTTCGACGACGGATACGGCTTTACTCCGGAAAGTCTGCACAAGGCGCTGGCGATATTCGGTCCCTGTCAGGTGCTGATCACCGTAGACTGCGGCATAACCAGCGTGGATGCCGTGACCGAAGCGGTCAATATGAATATCGATACGATCATTACCGACCACCACGAGGCCAGCAACGAGCTGCCCCGGGCGCTGGCGGTGATCAACCCCAAGATCTATCCGGAGCTGGAAGATATGCACATTCTTTCGGGCGCCGGTACGGCGTTCAAGCTCTCCCACGCCTTTATCAAATACGGCAGAGAGCATAATCTGGGCGGTTTTACCACCCATCTGGAAGATGTGCTGGATTATGTGGCGCTGGGTACAGTAGCCGATATCGTGCCGCTGCTGGGCGAAAACCGCATTATGGTCAAGTACGGTATAGATATACTCAAAAAGCAGTTCCGTCCGGGCATCCGGGCGCTGATCGAATCCAGCAAGCTCAAAAACGATCTTTCGCCGTCGGATATCACCTTTAAGCTGGCGCCGCGGATCAACGCCGCGGGGCGGGTGGGCGATGCCAACGTGGCGCTGTCGCTGCTGGAGTCAGATAATATTGTGGAAGCCTACCGCTACGCTTCGGAGCTGGAAAACTTTAACCGCACCCGTCAGGATAAAGAGCAGGAGATCTATCAGGAAGCCCGCACCCAGTTGGAAAACAACGGTCAGCTGCAGGAAAATTACACACTTCTGGTGGCAGGTCACAACTGGCATCAGGGGGTGATCGGTATCGTGGCATCGCGTCTGGCGCGGGATTTCAACCGCCCGACTATTGTTTTGAGTATTCAGGATGACGGCGTGGCATACGGTTCCGGCCGCAGCATAGGTTCGTTGAATCTGGTGGAAGCTTTGAGCCGGACGGCACCTTTGCTGGAGCGTTATGGCGGGCACCCCATGGCAGTAGGTATCGGGGTCAAAGCCGATTTGATCGATCAATTTTATCAGGAATTTGAACAGCACGTCCGGGCGCAGATGAACGAGTCGGATCTGGAGGAATTCACCGCGTACGATGGCGAGTGCGGCATCAAAGAGCTGGATTCGGAATTCTTTGATTACCTTAACGAGCTGGCGCCTTTCGGCCACGGCAATCAGAAACCGGTCTACCGCTTCAACGAGTTGGAAGTTGTGCGGGCGTTCCCGGTGGGTCAGCGCCATACCCGGGGTATTCTGCAAGACAGATTTCATAATCAGATCGAGTTTATTGCATTCAAATTCCTGCCCGAAGAATTCATGCATGGCACGGTGGATGTGCTTGCCACGCCCCAGATCAATAATTACATGAATACCGACCGGGTGCAGTTGAATATTTGCGATGTAAGACTCTCGTATTAAGACCGTATAGTTTCGCATAAAGCGAGGTGACCGTATGCTCTGGGATCTGGAAATAAACTGGAGTTCAGTCTGGGATTTCGTCCGCATAGCGATCGAATTCCTGCTGATCGCATTTGTTATTTACAAGGTGCTTTATTACCTGCGGGGGACCCGTGCGGTGAACGTGCTGGCGGGGCTGGTGGTGGCGTTTCTGGCGCTGTCGATCATAGCCAACAGTCTGGGATTTACGGTGGTTCGCTGGCTGCTGGACAATTTTATGTCGCTGATGGCATTTACGATCATTGTGATCTTTCAGCCGGAATTGCGCCGTGCCTTTGCCCAGCTGGGCAGTTATACGTTTTTTCAGCGCAACCGCAAAAAAGAAACCATCCACGAGCTGGTTTCGGCAGTAAACAGCATGGCAAGCCGCCGCTGCGGAGCGATCATCGTCATCGAGCGGCGCATCGGTATGCGGGCGATCGTGGAAGACGCCATCAAGCTGGACAGCAAGCTCAATAATCTTTTGATCCAATCGATTTTTTACCCCAATTCGCCCCTGCATGACGGGGCAATAATCGTGCGCAACGACCGCATTGTGGCGGCGCGGGCGATATTGCCGCTGTCGCGGGATGCAAATTTGTCGCGCACGATGGGGACCCGCCACCGGGCGGCGCTGGGGATCACCGAAGAAACCGACGCAGCAGTAGTGGTCGTCAGCGAGGAAACCGGCGATATCAGCGTGGCGTGCCGCGGCGCGATCATGCGCGGATTGTCGGGCAAATCGCTGGAAAATGAGCTGAACAAGCTGCTGATGAGCAACGACGAAACCAGCGAGACCCTCACCGATATTCTCGGAGCTTTGGATGATCCCGAAGGCGAAGTGAACTTCCACGGCGACGAAGAGCCGGAAAAAACCACCAGCGGCAGTGGGGAGGATCAATAATATGCAGGAAAATACCCGTTGGCAAATCATCAAAGAATTCATCCGCCGGGATTTCTGGCGCAAATTAGTGGCGCTGTTTCTGGCGCTGCTGCTCTATCTGGCGATCGCGCCCCGCACCAGCGAAAAGCGGGAAAAGAGCTTTACCAGCGTGCCGGTGACCATAGAGTTGCCCGCCAATCTGGCGTTGAGCGACAACACAGTCCGCCGGGTAAAAGTAACTTTAAGCGGCAATGCCAAAGCTCTTGATGAGATCGATCCGGGGGCATTGCGCATCCGCACCGAAGTCAATGGCGAGGGCTTTATTGCCGGCGAACCCTATCAGCTGCGGCTGCGGCGGGAAGATATCAGCGGTCTGGTCTACGGAGTCAAGGTCGAATCCATTTCGCCCCGGGATCTGGTGCTGGATCTGGAGCCGGTGATCTCCAAACATCTGCCGATCCGGCCACGCTACGACTCGCTGGGCAAACTGCCACAGGATTACGAGATCGCCAGTGTCAAATTTGTGCCTGCCAAAGCGCTGATCAGCGGTCCGGCAAAGGTGTTGGATTCAATCCAGGAGATTTTCACCACCCCCATACCCATCGATGAACAGGTGACCGACAGTTTTGAATACCGCTGCAACTTGCGCACGCCCCCCGGCACCCGCGCGGACCGCAGCGAGGTGGAAGCCCAGGTGGAAGTGGTCAAAGCCATGACCACTCATACTTTCCGCGCCGTGCCGCTTCTGATCATCCAAAGTGCGGAACGTACCCGGAAGTTTCAGGTGACCAGTCTGGAGCCGGAAACGGTGACCGTAATTGCCGGAGGCCCCCGGGGTACGCTGGCAAGGATGCACAGCCGGGAAATCAATGCATCCATAAATCTGGATAAGATCGACAAACCCGGCACCTATAATCTGCCGGTTTCCATAACCATAACCAATCCCACGCCGGGGCTTTCGGTAAAGAAATTCCAGCCAGCCACGGCAAAAGTAACCGTCCAGCAGGAGTAAGCGGACGATGAAAAAACCTTCGGCGGCGACTGCCAATCAGGATAAGCGGCTCTATACGCAACTGCGTAATCTGCGGAATATTTTTGACCTTGCGGTAACGGCTGTTTTTGCCGAAAAACGTGCCCTTGACCGGTTTTTAAGCAGCTATTGGCGGGAGAACCGCTGTTTCGGCTCCCGCGACCGGCGGCTTTTCAGCGAAAGTATTTTTGCATTTTTCCGCTTTTACGGTTGGCTGAAGCTGCTGCTGACCGAAGAGGAGTGCGCCGCACTGGCTGCGGGCAGAAGCCGTCAGCTTGCCGGACGCACCGCAGCCATGCTCCTGGCTGGAGCGTGGCAGTTGGAAAATCTTCCGCCCGAAGCAGCACACCATCTGCTGACCAGAGAGTTTGAATTGCCCTCCATACCGGCGCCCGATCCGGAAATTGCCGCCGATCCGGAAAGACTCCGCAGCCGTTTCATGGAGTTTGCCCGGCACTGCAAAGCAGATCCCGCCACCGAACCGGCGTGGGAAGCTCTGCAAGCGGAGTGGAGCTTGGAACTGCTGCAGACTATGCCCGATCAGAAGGCATATTATCAAATGCTTTCGGCACGGCCGCCGCTGTGGCTGCGGATACAGAATGCCGACCCGGCGCAAGTCATCTGCGAACTGACCGGAGCCGGTTTGACCGTAAAACGCCACCCCCGGCTGCCGCAAGCGCTGGCAGTAACTGCCGGCAGCGTGAATTTGTATACGCTGGAAGCCTACCGCGCCGGACGCATCGAAGTACAGGATCTTGCCTCGCAAGTCATTGCGCAAGTGTGCGCTCCACGGCGGAGCGAACGCTGGTGGGATTGCTGTGCCGGTGCCGGCGGCAAAACTCTGGCACTGGCAGAACTTATGGAACGCACCGGCAAAGTCGTAGCCGGCGACATACGCGCCTATAAGCTGGAAGATTTGAAAAAACGCGCCCGCCGCAGCGGTTTTCCCAATATCGAAACCCGTCCGTGGGACGGCAATAAAGTTCCGCCCCGCAAAAGCGGCAGTTTTGACGGCATATTGATCGACGCGCCGTGCAGCTGTTCCGGAGTATGGCGGCGCAACCCCGACGGCCGTTGGTCATCCACCCCCGATGAAGTGGAAAAGATCAACCTTATCCAAAAAAATGTATTGGAAAATGTCCTGCCCGCCCTCCGCCCGGGCGGCGTACTGGTTTACGCCACATGCAGTGTCTTTGAAAGCGAAAACTCGGCAATGATCGCCGATTTTCTCCGGCGTCACAGCGAATTTGTTCTGGAAAGTTTCGCTGATCCCCTGACCGGCGACCTCACCAGCGGAATGCTGAAAATCAGCGGCGCCCGGGACAACAGCGACTCCATGTTCGTTGCCAGACTGCGGAAAAAATAACAGTCCGCAAAGCTGCCCCATAACCCCATACGATATACGGCATACTATATACTGTCGTGGTGCGCACGCCTGTAAGTCCGCGCGATGTTGAACGGGAAATAACGGTAGATAACGGTAATTAACGGAAGCGGGCAAAGCCCGCTGCAGCCGGTAGACGCTCCGCTCCGGCGAGCTATACGCCGGGTAATGCCACGCGGCATACACACAATGTTGCAACAGTAAGGCGGCAATGCCAGTCCGACCTGTCCGACCTGTCCGACCTGTCCGACAGCCGCCACGCACACTATCGCCCGCGAATGCGGAGTACAGCGGCATCCTCCTACGCCGGAGGCTACGGAGGACAAGCCAGCCGCCACGCACAATGCCGCACCGGTTGGCGGCACGGTAAAACCGGTTTGGTTATTTTACGCCCAGATGCATTCCGCCATCTACGGCGATTATGTTGCCGGTCATGGAAGGTGTCTGCGCAAGGTAAAGTGCGGTATTTACTATATCCTGCACCATGACCGGCTGGTGCATGGGTACTCTATCCAGAATCACGGTCATGCCGCCGGTGGTGCAATCTGCCGGGGGGAGTACCGGGCCGGGAGCGATCGCATTTATCCGCAGATGGGGGGCAAAGTTTCTTGCCAGCTCCGGCACACGGCGGGCAAGGGCAATGCGGCTTGCCAGATAGCTGTCCACCCCCGGCGGCGGTTCTGTAAACTCTTTTATGCCGCCGGAAGAAGTCAATACATCGCAATCCAGCATGATCAATGCCGATGCCGGCAGATCGGAGGGCAGATTTTTGTACTGCAGCTCTATAAGTTCCAGCACCGAGTGATAATTTACCTGCCAGTAGCGCTGACGGTTTTCCAATGTTTCTGTTTCATCGCGCCCGGTCAGACGGTAGCAGCTGGCGTTGCAGATGATCAGATCGAACTTGCCCAGCGTTTGCAGCCACTCCCGGCGCTTGGTTTGGTCGCTGAAATCGCATTGAGTAACTTGGTGCAGTCCGGGGTTTTTCAGCGTGTTTATCAACTCCATGGCTTCGGCAAGAGAGTTGTTTACATGCAGCGTAAGGAGCCAGTCGTTTCGGGCAAAGGCTTTTGCCAGTGCCGCACCGATGCGTTTGCCGCCGCCGGTTATAAGAACTTTTTTGGGCATATCACAACTCGCTTTTCAAATATTTTTCCAGAAATTCTTTTGCCAGCGGCGCACAATTCCTGCCGCCGGAACGGCCCTCTTCCACCAGCACGGCAAGAGCGTAACGGGTGTTGCGTTTTTCGGTAAAACAGATAAACCATGTGTTGTTTATTCTGCCGTTGCGGGTATCGACTTCGGCGGTGCCGGTCTTGCCGTAAATGGCAAGGGTGTCGCTTTGGGCGCTTTTGCCGCTGCCCTGGGGGGAATTGACCACCTGAAACATGCCTTGCAGTACCAGTTCCAGCGCGCCTTTGGGCAAAGACCATTGTTTTGCCAGCCGGGGACGGTTGGCAAAGAGCAGTTTGCCCTTATCGTCGTAAACCTCTTTTAAGAGATATGTATCCATAAGTTTGCCGCCGTTGGCGAGCGCCGCCGTAAAACGTGCCGCTTGCAGGGGCGAAACCAAAATCATGCCCTGACCGATGGAGATGTTGGCTGTATCATATTTGCGCCACTTGTATCTGGCAGAATCGATCCGTTCCGACGGGTTCAGCCCCCGGGTCCCGCCGATCTCCAGCCCCGGAGAGCTGCCGATACCGGCATCGGCATACATGGCGGCAAGTTTTTCTGCGCCCAGCTCCTGACCCATTTCGATAAAATAATCGTTGCATGACCGCTCAATGGCGCCCAGCATATCCAATTTGCCATGACCGTAGCGGTTGGCGCACGATATACGGGCGCCCTGAATGATGCTTCTGCCATCGCACTCCACGAGCCGGTCGGCAGAAAAACCGGCTTTTAAAGCTGCCAATGCGGCAAGGGGTTTAACGATGCTCCCGGGCATATAGCGGCCGTTGATCGCCCGGTTGAACATGGGCAGAAAGGGGTCGTTGAGCAATTCCCGGTAATAGCCCCGGCTCCACGATGGCGTGGTGCGCGATATATCCAGCTGGGGGCTGGAAACCAGCGCCAGCACTTCGCCGGTGTCGGCATTGAGCAGTACCAGCGAACCGCGTTTGTTTTTCATAAGTTTTTCGCCCAGTATCTGTGCCCGCGAATCCAGAGTCAGGACTATGTTGCTGCCGGTCTGGGGCGCCAGATAATCCAGCTGCCGGGCGTTGACATAACCCAGATGATCCACCTGCATAAGCTCAAAGCCGGGGTATCCGTGCAACCCGGGAGTACTTTGATTGCCGGCAATATTGTCAAAGGCTTTTTCCACACCGCTTTTGCCCTCGTAGTCGGGGCGGTAATAGGCGTAATCTTTGCGGTCAAGAGCTTCGCTGGCGGTTTCCGGCCGGGTAAAGCCGATTATCAGCGAGGCAAGATCTTTTTGCGGATGGTGGCGCACCGGCTCCACTTCGATACCCACCCCCGGCATTTGGGGCATAAGCTGATAGCTTCTTGCCAGCTCGATGCCGGAGAGATTTTTGTAAAGCACCAATGGCAATCCGGGGGAGGTGATGATATGCCGCCGGATGGCTTTTTCGGTCAGCGAGTCGGGGCGGTTCAGCTCGAAAGCGAGCTTTTGCGCGATATTTTTAATATTTTCGATGGTTTTTTTGCGTGAGTTGCGGCGCATTTCCTGCAGATAAAATACCAGATTGTAGCTTGGGGCATTGTCCGCCAGCAGCAGATAATCCGAGGTAAAGATCCTGCCCCGCAGTCCCGGCAGCCGCACCCGGCGCACCGATTGACGGGTAATGGATTTGCGGTAACGCTCGCCGAAGTGGATCTGTTCGTACCAGAGTTTGAAAACCAGTACCGAGATCCCCGCAAGCATCAGCAGCGCCACGATCAGCAGCCGCGCCCGGAAACTGTTGAGTTTGTTCATCGCTGCCGGTTACCTTTCCGGGTGAGAAAACGGGGCAGCCCCAGATAAAGCGTGGCGGCTTCGCCCGCAAAAAGTATTGCCTCAAAAAGCACTCCGGAAACCACCGCGCACCAGAGCATCCGCAGCAGCGTAAAAAGTATCGACTGCGAAAAATTCCCCCATTCGCCCCAGTAAAAAAGCTCCTGTGCCAGCGCCGGGAATGCCGCCAGTACGCCAGCCAGCACTCCGGGGAAGTAGAATTTGAGATTTATATCTTCGTCATGATGCTCGATCCACCAGCTGGAAAAACCCGCCAGCAGCGGAAATGTTATGATATTGAGCATGTTCCACGCATTGCCGTAAAGCAGCGCAAGAGTCATGCCCGTCAGCAGCGCCGCCACGATCCCCCAGCTTTTGCCGAATGCCAGCGCTATGTAGAGCGCCCCCAGCAGCCCCAACGGCAGATACCACCCCAGATTGCCCAGAATAAGCTGACAATAGAGGGTGATAAATCCGGTAAAAAGTGTGAAAACAAGTTTGTTCATTGTGCTTTTTTATCCGCTTTGCCGGTCTGTCCGGTGCCGGGAGTTTTTTTGATCCGGGCCACGATCACGCTGCGCAGCCGCTCCAGATCTCCGGCAGGACGCATGGCACCGTGCCGGTAAAGCCGGTTGCCGAAAGGCAGCGATGCCGGAGCGATACTTTCCAGACTGCCCAGCCACAACCCGGCGGGGATCGCCGCTTCGAACCCGGTGGTGTAGATCAACTCGTTAAGGACAAAAGTCCGGTTTGCCGGCAGAAATCCCACCGCCGCGGTGCCGCTGGAAGTCTTTTCCACAGTACCGGCATTGAGAAACCCCACCGCCCCGGACTCCGGCAGCCATACCGAGATCCGGAATTCCGGATTAAGCACACTTATAACGTGGGCAGAATATTTGTTGACGCTTTCGATCACCCCCAGCAATACAGCTTTGCCGCTTTTGTCCGGCACCGGTGCGATCACTGCCAGACCTTCCTGCATACCGTCGCGGCTGCCCCGGTTGATGGTAAAGCCGCTTTCCCACATCCACGGGTCGCGCAAAACAATATCGCAGGCAACGTGATCGTAGCCGGGGGCAACGGGCAGATCGAGCATGGCGCGCAGCTGGCGGTTTTCGCGGGCAAAACGTTTGTTCTGATCGTTTTGCATAATAAGTTCCAGATTTTGTTTGCGCAATTTTTCCACTTCTTCTGCCAGAGCGCTGCGGCTGCGGAGTTTCATGGTCTGATCCGCCAGAAGGCTGCCGGCGGCATTGTTCAGCGATAAATAGGGGGCAAAAAAGTTGTTCACCGTCCGCTGCCACGGCGCAAAAATACAAAAGAGCAACACCAGCGGAATGCCCAGATACCACGCCAGATGCCGGGTCACAGCGGTAGGGCTGCCGGAAACGTGTCTTTTTTCTGAATTTGTGTTTTTCTTGCTGCGCATTGTCTGAATACCTTGAAATACAAGTTGTAATATAACGCGGTAACGCGGTTTTTGCAACTTTCTGCTTATACTGCGGAGTAAAAAATCCCCCGTTCCATCTTTTCGGCGCAAAGCATACCGCCTTTGAGCAGTTCTTCGGCGCGTTCCCGGGCTTTTTCCGGCGATATTTTCAGTGTCAGAGCTATATCCTCGGCCGTGGCGCTCCGGCGGCGCAAAAGCTCCAGCAGATCGTGATCGAGCTCCTGCAAAACCACATCTTCCCGCAAAGCATAGCTGCGGAAACGGTATCTGCCCACGGCTTCCACCGGCACGATACTTTCCAGCGCGGCAATAAATTTGCGGATTGTTTCTGCCGGGGCGGGTTTTACCCACTCTTCCACACCGGGGCGGTCGAGGGTGTTGAGCTGTACGCTCCGGAGCCCGGCAAAACTTTTTATATATCCGGCAAAACGGCTGATGCTGGTTTGATCGTCATTCACCCCCGGCACGATAAAAAGTTCCAGCGCTATCTTGCCCGGGTACTCCCGGCAGGCGCTGCGGATGCCGTCGGCGATAGATTCAACCGTTATTCCGGCTGCGGGGCGGTTGATGATCGCCAGTTCTTCGTCGTTGGAAGCGTCAAAATTGGGCATTGCCAGATCCACAAACTCCAGAACTTTCCGCACTTCGGGGTCGTGGAGCAATGTGCCGTTGGTCAAAAGACAGATCTTGTATGCCGGATAATTGGTTTTTATCCATTGCGCCAGTTCTGCCAGCGGCAGGTACAAAGTGGGTTCGCCGGTACCGGAAAAAGTTATATAATCAAGCCGGGGGGCCTCTTTCAAAGCGTCAGCAAGTTCGGCTTGGATCATCTCCAGCGGGGCAAAATTCCGGCGCTGGCAGGTAAGTTCCACGGTTTTGCCGGCTTCGCAATATACGCAATCGAGGGTACAGCACTTCTGCCGGATGGGATCCACCCCCAGCGAAATACCCAGCCGGCGGGATGCCACCGGACCGAAAACGTAATGTTTGTGCATAAAAAAATTCTCCATATACTTGAAATCGCCAAATTCGGCGTTATCTTATTAAGATAACGTCTGTTAAGGTTTTTTTCAAATGAAAGTTTACTGAAAAATGTCAATTCAATGGCATCATATCTATTTTTTCATATTTTTTGCCGGAATAGCGGCTCTGCTGCTGCTGACCCCCCTTGCTCAAAAACTGGCAGCTTATCTTGACATCATGGATCGGCCCAGCGGCGAAAAACATAAATTCCACGGCAAATCCACTCCGCTGCTGGGGGGCGCGGCAATGCTGACCGGCTATCTGGCAACAGTTCTGGGCGGTATGCTGCTGATCCGCTGGGGCGGCAATATCAAAGCTCTGGCGGAAATCAGCAAATACTTCCCCGGAGCCTGTTCGGTTTTTGACCGCACAGGTTATATTCTGCTGGGAGCAGTGCTGGCAACGCTGCTGGGAACCATCGACGATATCAGACACCTGAAAGCTCATTGGAAGTTCCTGGGGCAGTTTATTGTGGCATTGATCGCCGTGGGGGCGGGCAATGTGCGCATAACGCTGTTTGTGGAAATGCCGTGGTTCGGCTTTGCCGTAACACTTTTCTGGTTCATGATGCTGATGAACGCCATCAACTTTTTTGATAATATGGATGGTCTGGCGGCGGGGACCGCGGCGATCGCATTGATCTTATTTACGGTGGCGGCGGCTTTTCAGCAGCAGTATTTTGTGGCGTGTTTAAGTGCGCTGGGGGCGGGGTGCGCCATGGGGTTCTGGTTTTATAATTACACACCCGCTTCGATTTTTATGGGCGACGGCGGCAGTCATCTGCTGGGGTATCTGCTGGCAGTATCCAGTGCCGGAACGACTTACTTCAACAGCCATGTGGCAGCCAGCAGACTTTCGGTACTGATACCGCTGTGCATACTTGCGGTGCCGATTTTTGATGCTGTTTGCGTAACAGTAGTGCGTGCCGCCCACGGCAAACCGTTCTGGATCGGCGACCACAATCATATATCCCACCGCTTTGTGCGCATGGGCTTGAGCCGCAAACGGGCGGTCCAGCTGGTGCATGTGCTGGTGCTGCTGACCGGGTTGAGCGCGCTGCCCATGCTGTGGGGGGCGCTGGCGACCACCATAGTTATTACCTTGCAGATGATCCTGGTGCTGACTTTGATAACCATTTTGCAATATGCGGTGATCCCCCGTGATCTCGACAGCGTGGTGCCGCCGGATAAAATCGCAGAACCTGAACCAAACGCCGAAACACGATGACCGGAGCAAAGCGCCTGATCGCACGGCAGATCGCCGATGGTATTTCGCCTGAAATTTACGCGGGCAGAGTTACTGTAAAATCAGGCCGTATCGTCAATGTCGAGCGGGGGAATTTTTCCGGCAAGAGCAGCGATGATGTGGTTTTGGCAGATCACAAACTTCTTTGTCCGGCATTTATCGACGCCCACGGCCACTCGGATATTTCCATTTTTGCCATGCAAAGCGCTTTGGGCAAAACCGCCCAGGGGATCGCTTACGAAGTTTCCGGCAACTGCGGTTTATCGCCCTTTCCGTTAAGCAGCTTAAACAGGGAGCATTTGGCAGCGCTTTACAGAAAATATCAGGTGCAGCTTGATTGGTCGGATCTTTCAAGCTACATGGGGCGTTTGCAGGAAAAATCTCCGGCGCTGGAGCTTTTTCCGCTGGTGGGTCATAACACCCTGCGCGCCGCAGTTACCGGGTACGAAAAGGAGCGCTTGAGTCAGGATGAATTAAGCGGAATGTGCCAAATCCTTGACCGGGAGCTTGCCGCCGGAGCGTTGGGGCTTTCGGCAGGATTGCTCTATGTGCCGGGGTGTTTTGCCGACGAAGCAGAGTTGACTGCGCTGCTCAAAGTAGTTGCCCGGCACGACAAAATTTTTGCCATCCACCTTAAAAGCGAGGGTGAAATGCTGGAAGAAGCTTTGGATTTCACCTTGAACATCGCCCGGGCTTCCGGCTTGAAAAAACTGCATTTGAGCCATCTGAAAACTTCCGGCAAAAGCAATTTTCATAAAATAAACGCTATATTGCAAGCCCTTGCTTCTCCTGATCTGCGCGTTACCGGCGATCTGTATTGTTACAACGCTTCCATGACCCAGTTGAGTGTGATCATGCCGGAACCTTTTGATAAATATGATGATGTGAAAATTATGGATCTCTTGCGCGATCCGGCAGTTTTTGCCGATGTTCTCAAGCAACTGCAAGCCGAACGCCCCATGGAGTATTTTCAGCAGGTCAGGATCGTGTCGGCGGCCCAACCGTTCGATAAATTCAACGGCTCTCTGCTGACAGATGCCGCCGCCGGCTTGAACAAAACTCCGTGGCAGCTTTATCTGGAAATAGTCCGGCAGGATGCGGCGGGCGCCACCGGAGCGTTCCACACGCTTTCCCAGGCAAATATGGAGCTGTTGGCAGCGCACGGACAAGTTGTCCCCGGCAGCGACGAAAGCGCCCGGGATCAAAGCGGCAAATTCGGCAGCAGTCACCCCCGCGGCTTCGGAAATCACGCCGAATATTATAATTTGCGGCGCAAACAAAACGCGGCAACCGGCACGATCATCCGGGAAATGAGCGGTTTGATTTCGGAAATATTCAATTTGTCCGCGATCGGCACGATCAGTTGCGGCAAACGGGCGGTCTTTACAGTGATCGATCCGGAGAATTACCGGGCAAACGCAACTTTTGCCGCCCCGCATCAACTGGCAGAAAATGCAGAAATATGGCGATATTGAAAGGTTTGTGACAATGTATAAAGAGTATGGCAGCGAGATTTTTTTGAGCCGCGAACTCAGTTGGCTGGACTTCAACCGGCGGGTGCTGGAAGAAGCCGCATGCAAGGAGCTGCCCCTGTTGGAACGGCTCAAATTCATTGCGATATTCAGCAGCAACCTTGACGAGTTTTTTATGGTGCGCGTCGCCGGACTGCGCCATGCGCTGGAGTTCGGCGACCACTCCTGCGATCCGGCGGGGTTGACCGCATTCGATCAGTTGCAGGAATTGCGCTGGAAGCTGGAAAAACTCCTGGCGCTTCAGCACCGGCTGCTTTACAACGACATTTTGCCCCATCTTGCCAGAGAAAATATCCGCCTGACCGAAATAAAAAAATTGCCGGAAAAGGCGCGCAAACAACTTAAAAACTATTTCCGTAAATCGGTGCTGCCGGTGCTTACCCCGCTGGCGGTAGACCCCAGTCATCCCTTTCCGGTACTCAACAACTGCGTTATCGAACTGGCGGTGCAGTTAAAGAGCAAAACCGGCAAAAAGAATGAGTTTTTTGCGTTTGTGGAAGTTCCCGAAGTTCTCGACCGCTTTATTGCCGCAGATGATAAACTGCCCGGTCAGGCATTTGTTTTGCTGGAAGATTTGATCGAAAGCGAACTGCCGGAGCTTTTTGCCGGATGCAAGATCATCGACAGCGCCGCCTTCCGCATCACCCGGGATATGGACTTTGCCATCGAAGAAGACGGCGACGATCTTTTGCGCTCGGTGGAACTTAATTTGCAGGAGCGCCGCTCCCGGGAACCCATCCGGCTGGAGGTCAGCAAAAAAGCCCGGGGCAGTTTGCGCAACTGGCTTGCCAGAGAGTTTGAGCTTTCCGACGATCTGCGCTATACCGTAGATGGTATGCTGAATTTGAAAGCACTTTTTGAATTTATCGGCAAATGCCGCCGCAGCGATCTGCTGGAAAAACCCTGGAGCCCGGTAAATCACCCGGAACTGCCCGAAAACGAAAATATTTTTGAAAGCATAACCCGCCACAAAGAAATAATGCTGGCGGTGCCGTTCCAGAAGTTCGATCCGGTGATACGCCTGCTTGCCGCCGCCGCCGAAGATCCCGCAGTGCTGGCGATCAAACAGACTCTTTACCGGGTAAGCGGCGACTCTCCGGTGGTGGCAATGCTTGCCCGCGCCGCCGCCAACGGCAAACAGGTTACGGTGGTCGTGGAACTCAAAGCCCGGTTCGATGAGGGCAACAACATTATCTGGGCAAGGCATCTGGAAGAAGCCTGGGGCGCATGTGGTTTACGGTATATCCGGCTTGAAGATCCACGGCAAAGCTCTGCTGATAGTGCGCAAGGAGCAGGAGGAAATCAAGCGCTATGTGCATCTGGCGACCGGCAATTACAACGACAAAACGGCGCGGCTTTATACAGATTTGAGTCTGTTTTCGGACGACGGCTCCCTGGCGGAAGATATTTCCACACTTTTCAACATCATTACCGGCAACGCCCGGCCGGAGATCAGCTGGTCAAAGATCGCGGTTTCGCCCTTTGATCTGCGCTGGAAACTCACCAGCCTGATCGACCGCGAACGGGAACACGCCCTTGCCGGCAGAACCGGTCATATCATTGCCAAAATGAACAGTCTGACCGACCCGGAGATCATCCGCCACTTGTATATGGCTGCCGATGCCGGAGTCAGGATCGATCTGATCGTGCGGGGGATCTGCTGTCTGCTGCCGGGGGTGGGCAACAACAATATAAATGTTATAAGTATCGTGGACCGCTATCTGGAACACAGCCGGATCTTCTACTTTGCCAACGATGATTCCGGCGAGTATTACCTTGCCAGCGCCGATTTTATGACCCGCAACCTTGACCGCCGCATCGAGATACTCTTTCCGGTGACCCGCGAAGAAAATCAGCGCCAGATCCGCAAGATCTTTGCCTTTGAACTCAACGACCAGTTAAAGGGGCGCAAACTCAACAGCAAGGGCAAATATCTTTTGATGAACAAAGCCAATCCATCGACCCGCAGCCAGCAGAATTTATACAATCTTTTTGCTTCCGGGATCCGGGAAGATGCGCAAGATAAGGTACTGAAAATTTTCGGAACAAATCTCTGATATCGACCGGAAAATCTGATGGCGGCGGCAAAAATGTGCTGCCGGAAACTGCAGAAGCTCCCAGCAGGAACTTGTTTCTGCAGTTTTTATTTGCCCGAAAAAAACATAAAAAGAAGATTTTCCCGCCGGGTGTGCTATATTATAGGGCTATGAGTATTCTTGATAAAATTTCCAAGCCCGCTGACTTGCGGCCTCTTACTGCGGAAGAACTCGGCAAACTTGCCGGCGAATTGCGCCAGCGCATTATTTCGCAAGTTTCCTGCGGGGGCGGTCATTTGGCGCCCAATCTGGGCACGGTGGAGCTGACCATAGCGCTGCTGCGGAGTTTTGATCTGCCAGCTGAACGCATCATCTGGGATGTGGGTCATCAGAGCTACTCTTACAAACTTTTGACCGGGCGGCAGAAAGAATTTGAGCATTTGCGAGAGTTCAATGGCTGCTGCGGATTTCCGGTGCGCAACGAAAGTATTTTTGATTTCTACGGTGCCGGACACGCCGGAGTGGCGATTTCGGCGGCGTTGGGCATGTGCGCTGCGCAAAAGCCCGAAGACCGCAGCAAAGTTATTGCCGTTGCCGGCGATGGAGCCATCGCTTCCGGTGTGGCGCTGGAGGGGTTGAATCAGGTACGCTCTTACGGCAGAAATCTGGTCATTATCTTAAACGACAATAAAATGGCGATCTCGCAGAATGTGGGGGCACTCTCAAAAGTGCTGAACCGCATGATGACCAGCTATCGCTACCGCTGGATAAAAAACAGCACCAAAGCCATGATAAATCTGCTGCCCAAATCCCAAAGCATCACCAATTTTATAAAAAATGTGGAAGATACGGCAAAACACCTCTTTCTCCCCAGCGAACCCTTTGAATCACTGGGCATACGCTATCTTGGCCCCATCAACGGGCATAACATACATGATATGGAACGGGCGTTTGCGGCGGTCAAGCGGGACGACCGGCCGGTGATAATCCATATAGTTACGCAAAAGGGCAAAGGTTACGCTCCGGCGGAGGCCGCTCCGGAACGCTTTCACGGCGTGGGTGCCTTTGATGCGGCAACTGGCAAGCCCATAAAAAAATCTACTCCCGGCTTTTCGGCGGCTTTCGGCAAAGCTGCTTGCCGTTTGGCGGAAAAAGATCCGGATATTTCTGCTGTGGTCGCCGCCATGACTTCCGGGGTGGGATTAAGTGATTTTGCCCAAAAATTCCCCGACCGTTTTTACGATGCGGGCATGGCAGAAAGTCATGCAGTAACTTTTTCTTCCGGCCTGGCGGCAGCGGGCAAAACGGTGATTTGTGCTGTTTATGCTACTTTTATGCAGCGCAGTCTGGACAACATTTTCCACGATGTTTGTTTAATGGATCTGCCGGTGATCTTTGCCCTTGACCGGGCGGGATTGGTGGAAGACGGCCCCACGCATCACGGCATATACGATTTGGGATTTCTCTTGGGCCTTAACAACTTAACTGTTATGCAGCCGGCTTGCGAAGCCGAAGTTTACCCTATGCTGGAGTACGCCGTAAAACTCCATTCTCCGGTGGTCATCCGCTACCCCCGGGGCAGCAGCGGCAGTGATTTACGCTCCGACATTCCCCCCATTTCCGCCATAGAAAAACCCGGCTCAACGGTCTGGCGGCAGGGCAGCGATCTGGCGATCTACGCCGTAGGTGCCGAAGCGGTGCGGGCGTTGGAAATAGCTGATTTGCTGCAAGAAAAATACTCTCTTTCAGCCAAAGTAGTAAATGTGAGATTTCTCAAACCGTTTGACAAAAATGAGTTGCAGAAAGATTTGCAAACTATGTCCGTTTTTACGCTGGAAGATCATGTGACTTCCACCGGTTTCGGTGCCATAGCTGCCGGGTGTGCCGCCGAACTTGCCACGCCATACAAATTGCACTCATTGGGCATAAAAGCAGATCAAGCCCCAACTTTCGGAGCAGTAAATAAATTACGCGAGAGCTTGCAGCTGGATACAGAATCTATCGCCAGAGCCATAGCAGAAACAACAAAACGGTAACTAACGGAAAACGCCTGTCGGCAAATTCCTGTTAATTACCGTTTATTACCGTAAGTTACCGTTTACTTGGCTTTGTTCTGGAAAAACGCAATAGTTTTTTCCATGCCTTCGGCGAAGGTGTGTTTGGGTTTGAAGCCGGTGGAGGCGAGTTTTTCCACCCCTGCCATGGAGTGTTTCACATCGCCGGGGCGTTCATCCAGGTGCACGACTTTGCTTTTGGAGTTGGTCACTTTGACGATCTCTTTAACAAGATCGTTGATGGTGATTTTTTTGCCGTAGGCTATATTATACACCCCGGTAAAATCGTTCATTGCCATAAAGACATTGGCTTCCACAATATCTTTTACATAGATAAAGTCCCGGGTCTGTTCGCCGTCGCCATAGATGGTGATATCTTCGTTGGCAACTGCCTTGGCAGTAAAGATCGGGATTGCCGCGGCGTAGGCACTCTTGGGATCCTGCCGGGGCCCGAAGACATTGAAGTAACGCAGACAGGCGGTCTGCAGTTTGCCTTCTCTCGTAAACATATTGCAATAGTATTCGCCATCGAGTTTGGTAATGGCGTAGGGACTTTTGGGTTCGGGGATCATGGTTTCCAGCTTGGGCACCACCGGGTTGTCGCCGTAGATGGCGGCACTGGTGCTGAAGCAGAGTTTTTTGACTCCGGCAGCGGCGGCTTCTTCCAGAACATTCAGCAAGCCGTGAACGTTGATATCCACGCACTCGCCGGGTTTGAACATGGATTCCGGCACGCTGACCATTGCTGCCAGATGGAATACATAGTCCACGCCCTGCATGGCGGCTTTGACGGCGGCACGGTCGCAAATATCGCCTTCAATAAACTCCACATCCAAACCGTCCAGATTGTGTTTGTAGCCGGTACGCAGATTATCAAAAATGCGGATCTCGGCTTTGCCGTTGAAGTATTCAGCAATGTGGCTGCCGATAAAACCGGCTCCTCCGGTGATCAGAACTCTCATTTTTTCAACTCTTTCTTTACGTTATTCAAAAGTTTCATCATTTCGTCGTGCTGGCTTTCGATGGAACGCACCAGCTGGAACTGGCTGCGGCAGCGGTCAAGGTTGTGCCCTTCCCGGTGGGTCTTGAAGTATACATCGCCTTCCAGATAGTCGGTGAGAAATCTTGTGCCGATCTCCAGAGTGATCAACGCTCCGGCAAAGGGCAGATTTTCCAGCTCCACATCATTAAGCACTCTGCCGGCTTCCGAGCAGTAGCCCCGCAGGAGAGCTTCGAACATATTAAAACGCATACAGATCTTGCTCAAATCCACTTCGTCTTCCGGTGCGGGCGATGTACCGGTACGCACCATATCGCCAAAGTCGTAATGGGCAAGGCCGGGCATGACCGTATCCAGGTCGATCACGCAGATACCCGAACCGGTGGCGTCGTCGATCATCACATTATTGAGTTTGGTATCGTTGTGGGTGATGCGTTCGGGAATCACGCCGTCGGCTTGCAGTTTGACAAGTTTTTCGGTCATGGGCTTGCGGGAAAGCACAAAGTCGATTTCTGCTGCCACATCCTTGACCCGGTTGCATTTGTCCAGCTTGATGGCGTTTTCCAACTGCTGTACCCGCACGGGGGTGTTGTGGAAATCTTTGATGGTTTCCGCCAGTCTGCCGCCGGGGATATCCGACAAATCCGCCTGAAAACGCCCGAAGGCACGGGCGGCTTCGTATGCCTGCTTTTCGGTTTCCAATATATCGTAGCTCTTGGCGTTTTCGATAAATAAATAGGTTCTGAAGCAGTTGCCTTCCGCATCAATAACATAGCTCTTGCCATCCACCGCCGGCACCAGAGTCAGAGTCTGACGCGAGTTTTCCGACTTTGCCGCCAAGTGGCTGGTCACCCGCCGGATGTTTTCCATAAGGTTCACCGGATCGCGGAAAACATTGGTGTTGATACGCTGCAATATGTAACGCATCCGGGCACCCGCCTGATCGAAGACCATTTCGAAAGTGTCGTTGATGTGCCCGTTACCGTAAGGGGCAACACTCACCAGATCGCCATACAGGCAAAACTGTTTGACGATCGCCTGAAAATCAAATTTTTTACTCATAAATACCATTCCCTGAAATTATTACTCTTGCTTTTTTAAGATACACCGCTTGGATTAATTTGCAAATAAAATTGTTGAATAATGCAAAATTTGTGTATATAATATATTGCAATGGTACTTATTTGTCCATATTTTTCGGAAATTCCAGCCGAATCGTCCGTTCTTCTTCACCGGTTTTTTCGATGGACAGGGTGATCAGCTCCGGCGGCAGAATGCCTTTTATGCGTATGGGCCACTCCAAAAGAGTCCATGCGTCGGGATCGCTCAAAAACTCATCCACGCCAAAACCCAGCGCGGCGTGTTCGTCGGCTATCCGGTAAAGATCGAGGTGATAAAAGCGGCGGTTGCTTCCGGGTATGTCGTACTCCTGCACAATAGTATAGGTGGGGCTGGATACGGCTTCGGTAATGCCCAACCCACGGGCAAAGCCCCGGGCGATAACGGTTTTGCCCGCTCCCAGATCGCCATACATGGCAACCACGCTGCCCACGGGCAAGGCTCGGGCAAAGGCTTCGCCGAATGCTTCGCTCTCTTCCCGGCTGCGGGTGGTGATAACTTGATTTTCAAGAGTTAAAGTGTTCATAGCCTGTCATCTCCAAGTTTGGTACGGCAGTGCCGTTCAAGGTATATACTGTTTCTTTATTTTCCACGATCCTGCCGATACAGCTTACGGGGGTATCGAATTGCCACATTTGTTCAAGCCGCTGCCGATTTGGTTCGCTTACGGTGAACAACAGCTCGTAATCTTCGCCGTCGCAGAGCGCATTTTTCCAATGGCAGTTGTTGCGGCAGGGCAGTTTCTCCAATTCCACCACCGCCCCGGCATTGGACTCGGTCAAAAGTTTGGGCAAATCGGCTGCCACGCCATCGGATATATCCATCATGCAGCGGGTCAAACCGTTTTCGGCAAGGAACCGGCCCTCTTTCAAACGGGGTTCAAAAGTCAAATGGTGCTGGCTGTGGAATGTATCGCCCAGAGAGCCGGTAACCATTATAAAATCGCCCGCTTGGGCATTTTTCCGCAAACAGACTTTTTCCAGCTCCACTTCGCCTAAAATCGTTAAACTTGCACAATCAAGTTCACCGGGCAAGGCGGCAAGATCGCCGCCCACCACAGCAACACCGTACTTTTCGGCACAGGCTTCCAGGCCGGTAAAAAAGCGGATCATCCACTCATCGCTTCTGCCTTTTACTGCCAAAGTAAGCAACGCCCAGCGGGGAATACCGCCCATGGCGGCAATGTCGCTTAAATTGCGTTTCAAGAGCTTTCCGGCAACCAGCTCCGGAGCGGTGTCCACAAGGTAATGCACATTGCTGATGACCTGATCGGCTGCCGCCAGCAGGAATTTATTGCCGAACTCCAGCAATGCACAATCGTCGCCGGGGGGAACTGCCACATCATTTCCCGCATGGAAGATGGGCAGGATCTTCTGCAAAATGCTGCTTTCGTTCATTATATTTTCTCCGGAGTTTTTTTCAGCAAAGCCGCATAAGTCCCGTCGCAATGCACTTGGGGCATAAAGAGTTTTTCTTCAAGGAGTTCAAACCCGTTATGCTCTTTGATAAATTTGGTTATCTGCAAAGAGTTTTCCTCGGCTTCCAGCGAACATGTGCTGTAAAGCAGCAAGCCCCCCGGAGCGGTCAAACGGGCGGCATTTTTGAGTATCTTGTATTGCAAAGCAGCTATTTCCTGCATGGATTTTACACTCCAACGCCACAAGGCATCGGGGCGGTGGCGGAAAACTCCGGAATTACTGCAAGGTACATCGCAAGTAACCAGTTCAAAGCTCTCTCCGGCAAAGATCCCGGGGTCGGCGGCGTCACCGGACTCTACTTTACCTGTTACTTTGCAGCGGAGCATATTCTTTTTCACCAGTTCCAGCCGCCGAACGCTGCGGTCAAAGGCAGTTGCCGAAAGCAGTTTTTTCTGCAAAGAACTTAAAAGCTCCACCGTCATAATGAATTTGCCGCCGGGTGCCGCACATAAATCAAGGAAATTCACCTTTTCTGCCAGCAAATTTCCATACTTTGCAAGCAAAGTCACCACATGTGCCGGGGCGGGATCCTGAATGTAGAACTTGCCTTGAGCAAAATCTTCGCCGGCAAGGAGTTCACTGAAGTTACCGCACTCAAAAAACTGCCAGGGCAAACCCGGATCCAGCGGCGTAAGTGCCAAATCTTCAGAAATTTCACAACCGCTGCGGAGCCGTACCGTATTGGCTGGCTGCATGGTGAACAAATCAGCCAGAAAGTCGTATTCATCGCCGGAGAAAGCCTTTTTCCAGCGGTCGCTTATACGGGGCGGCAGGGGATCGACTTTTACGCTTTCAACAAGTTTCAATGCTTTGCGCAAAACCGCGTTGACAAAACGCGCCACAAAGTTACCGAACTCTTTTCTGGCAAGAGTCACCGCAATATTGACCACACTTTCCGGCGCCAGAGAATTCTGAAACTTTGCCATGACCAGCGCCGCCATCAACAGATTTTTAACCTCCGCTGCGGGGGGCTTGGTGCAGCAGTTTTTCAGAGTTTCTTCCAGAGTACGCCGCCGCCGGAACAAAATAAAAAGCACGTTGGTAAGACGCTTGCGCAGCAAAGGCTCTTCCAGTTGGTCAAGATATTCATCCAGACCGCAAGCGCTTGACTGCAAAGTTTTTAACGCTTCAACTGCCGCAGCAAGCACAACTTCTGGCGAATTTTGAGTATTGATCGGAGTTTTTTGCCGGGGAGTTCTCATCTTACCAGTTCCGGATCTTTATATTCAACGCCTCGCTGATACGGTTGCGCAAGGGGTGGATGGGGTGAGTGGTGTTGAATTTATTTTTGGTAAAGCTCATGCCCACTTCCAACTCCGGAATGGCAAGCCCTTCGGAACCCATAGCTCCGCCGTGGCCGAAGATGGCACCTGGATTTTCCGGAAATCCAGCCAAAGCATAACCCAGTCCGAAATGTGCCCATGCCCCCAGATCGTTGGGCAGCGGGTCGAAGTCAGCACGGCGGCTTTGGGTGGCGTACTTGATGGTTTCATCTTTCAAAAGGCGTATGCCATCAACGCCATTGCCGGAGAGTGCAGCGTAAACTTTGGCAATGGCACGGGCAGAAGCAAAACCATTGGCTGAAGGTATGCAGCCGGAGCGTACCGCTAAATTATTGCTGAAAATATTTCTGCTGTCAGTAAAATCCGCAAAGCGGCTTACCACCGGCAGTGCCAGCCGGGTTTCGGCTTCCGCATCGGTACCGAAAAAGAGTTCACGGCTGATTTGCAAAGGTTCAGTGATTTTTTCCCGCAAAAGCTCGTTGAAACTCTTTTTGCCCGCTCTGGCGATCACTTCGCCTGCCAGCCAGCCGAAAGTGAATCCGTGATAACGGCACTTGCCGCCGGGTTCTGCCTGAAAAACTGCATCTTCCATGTATTTGATCATCGCTTGCCAATCGCCCAGTTCCTCGTAACTCTTGAGCAAAGGCATCTCCCACAAGCCTGCCCGGTGGCTGAAAATGTGCCATACCTTGACTTTTTCTTTGCCATGGCGGGCAAATTCACGCCAATACTCCGCAACCGGAGCATCAAAATCCAGCAGACCATCTTCGTAAAGCATCAGTGCCAGAGTGCTGGTCACGCCTTTGCCCACGGAAAATATGGGAAAAAGGGTGTTGCTTTGAGTTTTTTCGCCCACACAAAGATCGGCAACCAGTTTGCCGGATTTATAGATCGCCAGCTGGCAATCGGCTTCTTCGCCCGCAGCAACGGCTTCGTTGAGCAGGTTCTGCAATTTTTCCACATCAATATTTATCTGCATAAAACGCTCCTTACTTCACCCTGCGGAAAAGTCCGCTGGTCCACTCTTTTTCGGTAAAACGGTCAAGCTCCACAGCTCCGGCGGCGGTAAAAGTTTTGCTTAAAGCCTCAAAGTCCTGACTCAAGATGCCCGCCAGTGCCAGCAACCCATCGGGCCGGACCCACGAAATGATCCGGGGAGCGTGGGCACAAAGTATGGGGCTTAAAATATTTACGCAGGCAAAGTCAAATTCCCGGGGTGCATCGTAAGTGGTGGCATCGGCGGCAAAGACTTCGATATCATCGCCCGTCAAACCGTTGCACTGCATATTTTCCAGCGTAACAGTTACGCAATCGGGATCGTAATCGTATGCCGTCACCGGGGCGTAGCCTAAAAGTTTGGCGGCAATGGCAAGGATACCCGAACCGCAGCCGGCATCCAGCACGCTTTTATATTCGGCTTTGCCCGCATTCTGTGCCAGAACTTTCAGACAGTAAGCAGTAGTGGCGTGCTGCCCGGTACCGAAACTCATGCCCGGGTCGATATTCACCACCGCCTGACCAGGCTGGGCGTTATATTCCAGCCAGCTGGGGCGGATCACCAGATTGTCGGCAATGTGGATGATGTTGAAATACTTTTTCCAGACTTCGCTCCACTCCTCTTTGGCAAGCTCGAACTCCTCGGGATCGCTGAAAATCGCTCCGGCATCGCTCCAGAAAGGCATATTTTCTTCGATCTTGCGTTTGAGTTCAGCGGCACCCTCCGGAGTTTCAGAGTAAGCAGTAAGATACATGGCGCCGCTTTCGCGGTCCTCGTAGCTCATAAAGTAACTTTCCAGCGAACTCAACAATTCAAAGGTCAAATCCGGGTTGGCAGTGTAGTCTACAAGTTTAACACAATACAATTTATCGCTGATTTTAGTCATAAAAATATCCTTTTTCCGGTTTTTTCTTAATATACACGCTCTATGGAGATTGTAAAATCTTTATAACGTGTGCTATATTATAAAAAACGGATTTTTTTGATAAATTTAAGTTGGATATACTGTTTTATGGCTTTGAAGATCATTTCCGGACTGGCGCGGGGCATAATGCTCGATACACCGCCCGACCGTTCCATGCGTCCCACTTCCGGGCGGGGGCGGGAAGCGTTGTTCAGCAGTCTGGGGGATATATCCGGCAAAAGTTTTGCCGATATTTTTGCCGGTTCCGGCGCCATAGGTTTGGAAGCCGCCAGCCGGGGTGCTTCGTCAGTAACGCTGCTGGAAGCCAACGCCATGCATGTAAAACTTATCGAAAAAAACATTGCAAAACTCCGGAAAGCCGGTGCCGATTGCCCCATGACCGCCATCCGGCGCAAAGCCATTGCCGGATCATTGCTGGCTCTGGGCAGACACGATATATGGTTTTTTGACCCGCCCTACGCGGAATCGGCAAGCTATCTGGAAGAATTGCTGGAAAATGGAGATCTGCTGAAACTCTGGCAAAACTCGCTCCTGATCTGGGAAATGCCCGATACCACCGAAGCGACAGCGCCCTTTCAGCAAATAAGCAAACTCAATACTCTGCTGGATGTGCAGAAACGCACCCTCGGCAACGTGGATTTTCTTTTCTGCAAGGTAAAAAGCGATTTATGAGAATGGACCCCCAACAATTCGGTTTTACTTTACGCAAATGGCGCTGGCACCATCTGCCGCCGGAAATCGCGGAAAAACTTGCCGCCCAGGCCGCGCCCGAAGAACTTGTGTGCATAAAAGCCACCGAAACCCGGGCGGTCTACCGGTTTGAAAATCTTTACATAAAAGTCTGCGGCAGTTTCCGCTGCAAAAGCATACTCTTTCCGGCTGCCCGCGAAGAATACAACGCCTATTGCAAATTGCAAAAAAATAATATCCCGGCAGTAAAACATCTGGGCTGGGGGCGAGCCGGACATTACACAGCACTGGTGACCCAATGCTGGGAAGAAGATGCCACCGACGCACTGCGTTACTGGTTCGGTCTGGCATACGACATACGGCAGAGCGATGAATTTTTGAGCGGGCTCAAGGATTTTCTGAATGTACTGGTAAATTCAAAACTGCACCACGGGGATTTTCATCTGGGCAATATACTTTATTCGCCGTCAAAACACGCCTTTGCGCTGGTGGATCTGCACAATGTTTATCTGGGCAGAGAACGCAATCTCAAAGAAAAGGCCGAAATGCTGCAAATACTTGTGGAACTGCGCTCCAGCATCCGGCCGCAAAAGATGCTGACCATGTTCAACGATATAGCCGATATACCGCCAGCCATGGCGGCAGAGGTTATCCGCAAACGTCTGATCCACGATATGGAACACTTGCAGCGCCATTGGCAGCGCCGGATGAAACAGTTTCTTTCCGGATACAGCAAATTTTCAAGTTTTGTGCCTTACGAAAATAAGATACTGCTGGTCAAGCGCGATAAACTGCGGCGCAATATCTTTGATCCGGCGGCAGCCCGGCGGGGCGAATACCGGACAATAAGGTTGGGATTTTCGGCAGCATTGGAGCAAATGCTCTTTTCCTTTTACCTTTCCATGCTGCAAGTGCCCCATGTGCCGGTGGCGGCATTGGCGCCCGACGGCACGCTGTATTACCCCCGGATGCCCGAATCCGCACCGTTGGCCGAAGACCGGGAGTGGATCAACAGTTACAACGAATATCTGTTGTGCATGGGTTTGAATTTACAGGAATACGATCAATGGTACCGCTGTTCATCCAACCAGTTGGTATTGGGTGATTTCAGTACTATGCTTGCCGCCATGCCCAATCGCAAGATGTTTCAGCCGCCGGAAATAAATCCGCGGGAATGGAAAGCCAGTAAATTCTGAATGTTCCGGGAGCCGGACACCCATTCTGCAAGATCTTTTGCCAAAGATTTTTCAACAAAAGCACAGTTCAGGATTTGTTTTTTACCCAAACGGTGCTATTTTAAAGGAGCGTTATATACGCGGAGAGCTGGTCGAGTGGTCGAAGGCGCCGCATTGGAAATGCGGTGTACCGCAAGGTACCGAGGGTTCGAATCCCTCGCTCTCCGCCAGTTTATTAAAATAAAACTTGTGTGAGTTTTTTGTTGCACTTGTATATTGTATTGATTAGGAACAGTTTGCAGAAAACTTCAAACTGTTCCTTTTTCGTTTTCAGAATTTGGTTCTATACGCCAATTTGCCTCGCATAACAAGTTGTAATTTCTGAAAAGGGTGGATACCTTCCTCAAATTTTCATTTGACGGAAAGAAAATCCAAGTTTTTTGCATTGT
>JAFVQX010000197.1 GCA_017504585.1 Lentisphaeria bacterium | reverse complement strand
GACATCAGGTCGGCAGTCAGCGCCTGCGGGCGTTTGGGCGGCACACAGGTCATGACCACTTTGCGCTCTTTGACCGTATAGATGCCCTGGTCGCCCTGTGCCCGCTGGATCTCGCCGGTGGGCAGCGTACGGAAAATTTTCACATCCTTATTGGCAATGACTTTTACCAGTTCCCGCTCATCGCCCACCGCCAGCCGGTCGGGGAACTCATCCCGCGCCTTGTAGCTTGCCAGCGTGGGTACAACTCCGGCAGTCTTGCGGGCGATCAGGCGTAAATGCTCGCACTCCAGCTTTACGGAGCTGTCTTTGACCACAACTTTTTCGTAAAAATCTGCCACGTTGGTCATCAAATCCATTTCGCCGCGTTCAGCATCCAGCGTAGTGGTGCCGTCGGCAGATTTGCCCAGCAGTGTGGACTGATTTTTCCCGGGGGTCTTATCGGGCTTGCTCTGCAAACGCATTTTATTGCGGGCAAAGATCTTTTCCACCTCCACTTTGCCGGGAGTAACTTTGTCGCCCAAACGAACATCAAGCTCGCCGGTGGAGAGAGTACCGCTCTGATCTTCGGCAAGCACATTGCCGATGGCAAGCGCCCGCACGGGCTGTTTGCGCATTTTAGTATCATGGGCGGGATTTTTCGGCATACCATTGTCGGCAACAGGCTTCAAATCAATATCCAGCTTATCGCTGTCCAGCTTCATACCTCTGCCACGCACCGCCACGTTGCCGTCGAACGCCAGCTTGTTGCCGCCGTAATTCAGATCCGCGCTGCGGGAGTTGACCGTAACCGGTTCACCGGCAGCAGCAGAAGCTTTTTTGCCCTGATCCACCGTTGCGCCAGCCAGCGTAATGCGGCTGGAGCGGTTGACTATCATGCGTTCCCGGGCGATATTATAGCGCATTTCGCCGCCGGAAATAACGTCGTTGCCCCGCCGGATGACCGGCTGATTTTCCAAATGTATTTCTTCGGCGCTGGCGTTATAGGTCATGCGGCCGGCGCGGGCACTTTCGGCAACGCCGTTGTTATTGCGGTGGTAAACCACATTGCCGTCGGCAACGGATCTTTCCGGGCGTTTGCCGGAAGTTTTGCCTTTTCCTCCGGCAGCATTTTTGGCGGGCCGGTCAGCCAGAGTTATTTCGATACGGTCGGCTTTAAGTTCGGACTTATCCGATGGCGAATTGTATTTGGCATGACCGATCAACCGGATCAGATTTGCCGGATGGTTCCAATCGGCATAATCGCTGTAAACCAGATCCGCCCGGGAAGCGGCTGATTTCTCCCGATGAAACTTGAAAAAACATTTGTCGAAAAAGCGGATGATCTTCTTTTCCGTCAACACCACGATCCTTTCGGCCTCGGCAAGATCATTGCCCCGCATAAGTTTGGGGCGCGAACCGGTCATTTCGATCATATTCTGCGCAGCATCGTAGATCATCAAATCAGCCGATACCGTTTGTTCGCCATCGGCGGCTTCGGCCGCGTCGAGCTGGCGCACTGCGTGGACTTTGCCCATAAACCGGGCAATACGCAGTTTCTGCTCCCCGGTGGGGGATTGAGATTTTTTTGTCTTTTTTGCCGCAACTTTTTTGCCGGTTGCCGGTTCATCGCCGAATTCGATCTCCAGCCGGTTGCAGGTTATGGTGCCGGCCGGATCAAAGATCCGCACATTGCCCATCAGCGTTACCTTGTTTTGTTTGGTATCGATGATCATTTCGTCGCAATATGCCAGAGTACTGGTGATTTTTTCTGTTTTGCTGCCGGCGGGCTTTTTTTCATCCACAGCGTTCAAGGGCGACGCTATGGAACGGCCGCCGGAGTTGCGCAAAACTATTTGCACATCGCTGGCGATCTTGATAACGTGATTATTGAAATCCGCAGTAAAGCCCACGCCGTTCAAATCCATCATGGGCGAGCGCATAAAGACCTTTTCGCTGCCGCTGGCACTGCGCTGTGCCTGATCGAACAACGCCGATGGAGTGACCACCAATCCGGCGCTGTATGAGCGTTTGCGCCAGAACTCCTGAACCGTTTTCAGCGGGGCATTCAGCGGGTAGACATCGGATTTATTATCGGCTTTGGCGATAGCTTCCACCGATACACCTTTCTGCACCGAGTCGATCATCGGCCAGACGGCGTCGATCAATTTGCCCCGCATGGTCATAGATCTGCTGCGCATGAAATATTCCAACTGCTGATTTTTATAAAAAGGCATCCGCGCGGCACCGGTCCGGACATTGCCGAACGCACCGATCTTGGGCGCCGCTTCCAAACCTGCGGGAAGTGCCGCCAACAGAGTCAAAACCAATATTGCAGAGTATTTTTTCATTAAAACTTATAATCCTCAAGTCCATAACGCGCCATTACATCGCGCCATTTGCCGCTTTGCATCAAAAGCTGGTCGATCACTTCGCGCACCGCGCCCTGACCGCCGTTGTGTTGGGTCCGGTAATCCGCTTCGGTATCCATATAGCAGGGAGCATCGGCCACCGTTACCGCGATACCGGCTATACGCATTACCGGCAAATCTATGGTATCATCGCCCATATACAGGATCTCATCGGCCTGCCAGCCGTGTTCGGCAAGGAGTTCGTTGAAGGCATCCAGCTTGACTTTTTTGCCTTCGCAGACAAAATCCAGACCCAATTCTTCGGCACGGCGGCTGTTGGCAGCACTCTTTCTGCCCGACAGCACCCCCACAGCAAATCCCGCCCGCATGGCAAGCTTGATCCCGTGGCCATCCCGCACATGAAAGAACTTGATCTCTTCCGGCGAACCGGTACCGTAACCGATCCTGCCGTCGGTCAATATGCCGTCAATATCCAGAACGATCGCCCGGATCTTCTGCCAGCGCTCTTTTGCTATATTGTTCATACTCAAAAAGTTTTCCGTAAACTTAAAATTTCAGATCGCAGATGGCTTTGACCTCGGTCAGCAGCTCTTCGGCCAGTTTGAAATCCAGCGAATTGGGCCCGTCGGAAAACGCCTTGGCGGGGTTGGGGTGGATCTCGCAAAACAGCGCGTCGATCCCGATCGCCGCCGCCGCCCGCGCCAGCGGACGCACAAACTCGCGCTGACCGCCGGAAGCATTGCCCAAACCGCCGGGCAGCTGCACCGAGTGTGTGGCATCGAATACCACCGGCACGCCCAGACTGCGCATGGTGGGCAAACTGCGCATATCCACCACCAGATTGTGGTAGCCAAAGCTGCTGCCACGTTCACAGAGCATAACTTTGTCGTTGCCCACGGCACGAACTTTATCTACTGCGCCTTTCATATCTTCCGGCGCCATAAACTGACCTTTTTTGATATTGATGACCTTGCCGGTGCGGCCGGCAGCCTGCAAAAGATCGGTCTGGCGGCAGAGAAATGCCGGTATCTGCAATATATCGGCTACGGCGGCAGCTTTTTCAACTTCCACAGTTTCATGCACGTCAGTAACCACCGGCACATTGAAGCGTTTTTTCACTTCGGCAAGAAATTCCAACCCTTTTTCCATGCCGGGGCCGCGCACCGAACCGGCGGCGGAGCGGTTGGCTTTGTCGTAAGAAGCTTTGAAGACGTAACCTATATCCAGTCGGGCGCAAAGAGCGGTGAGAAAATCTGCCACTTCCAGACAAACTTCCATACTTTCTGCCATACAGGGGCCGCCCAGCAATACCAGTTTGCCGTTACCGATAGTTACATTGTCATTTACTTTTACTGCATTCATAGTTTACCTCAAAGATTTTTCAATTTTTCTGCAAGTTTGGCTTCGGCGCGCACCAGATCTTCGGGAGTATCCACGCCGACACTTTCCAGATCGGTTATCAATACTTGGATAGCTATATCGTTTTCCAACGCACGGAGCTGTTCGAGTTTTTCGCAATTTTCCAGCTTACCGGCATCCATTGCCACAAAGCGTTCCAGCACATCCCGGCGGTATGCGTAAATGCCCCAGTGCAGATAGACCGGCATATCTTCGCCGCCGGTACGCAAAAACGGGATCATGGAGCGGCTGAAATAGAGCGCTCTGCCGGAATTGCTCTTGACGAGTTTCACTTTGTTGGGATTATCCAGCTCTTCCCGGCTGCCCTGCACCCCGATCGTTGCCATTTCGGGGGCATCGCTCTGCAGCATACGGTCGATCAAACTGTTGATCGCTTCGGTGGGCAGCAGCGGTTCATCGCCCTGCACATTGATCACCACATCTGCCTCGATACCTTTAAGCGCCGCAGCGATCCGGTCGGTACCCGAGGGTAATTCGGGATCGGTCATAATGGCAGTTGCGCCAAAAGCCTTGCAAGCATCGATCACCCGCTGATCGTCTGCTGCGATCAGGCAAATATCTGCCTTGCTTGCCGAAGCGCGTTCGTATACATGCTGGATCATGGGTTTGCCTGCCAGCGAAGCAAGCACTTTCCCGGGAAAACGGGAACTTGCGTAACGGGCGGGAATAACTACTGCTGTACGGAGTTTTGCCATTTTTTACACCTCTTGGATAACACAATATCCGTCTGGCTGATACGGCTTGCAGACCATGTGCTGCGGCCTTGCGCCAAACAGATTTATTTTTCGCTTTGCTCCCGATAAGGGTCGGTACTTGAGGAGGGAAAAGGGACCTTTTGCCGGATCGGATCTTTTGCCCCGGCTCAACTTCTCCCGCCATAGCCCTGGCGAAGGTGGAAAACCTTTTCCCGCATTGGAAACAGAGCCTCAATTTTTTGCTTTGCGCTGCAAATCAATGCCGCGTAAAGTGTTAAGATAATTTTCAACATCAAGCTCGATCGCTTGTGAAAACGCCTTTTTTTCCGAACAATATTTCAGCTGAATATTCAGTTTGTTCAGCACATCTTTCATTTCCCGGCATTGCTGCGGAGACATTTGTTTGCCGTATTTGTGCATGTAGCCCGCCATCCGGTCAAGACTGCGGCAGATCAGCGCCGCTTCGGCGCCGGCGGGTTTGGCAAGTTTGCCGGAAATATGCCGGGATCGGCTGCGGACAGCATCAAAAAGCTCAATAACTTCCTGCTGGGCAACCTGTTCCGCCCACATGCCATCGATCCGCAAATGCCATGGCAGCCAGATAACAAGGATGCATTCCGAAATCACAATAAGAAAGAACAGCAAAAAAGCCAACATCATCATGTAGTCTTTTTTGAATTTTACCGATTGCAGTATCACCCGCGCCATTATCTTATTGCTCCTGATTGGCGGTAATTTCAAAAGAACTTTTGCCATTACCCCGATTGAACTCTGACCAATCGATCGCTGATGCTTCCAGGCGCTCTTTCAACGCCGTCACCGGCAGACCGATAATATTTTCCAGCTCGCCATCAATGGACTCAACGAGCATATTCCCATATTCCTGAATACCATAAGCGCCGGCCTTGTCCAGCACCGGCACTTTGGCTAAATATTCATCTATCAACCTGTCGTCAAGCTCATGGAACCTGACTTGCGAAATCGTTACAAAGTCGATTTTTTTATTGCTCTTTTTCTGCCGGACAGCCACCGCGGTCATGCACTCGTGGCAGCGCCCGGAAAAGCTTTGCAAAAAACTCCGCGCCTCCGCCAGATCCCGGGGTTTGCCGTATATCCGGCCATCCAGCACAATGATCGTGTCGGCGCCCAGCACCCAATCGTCCGGATGCTTTGCCGCAACCGCATCGGCTTTGCCGGCAGCGTTGGCTGCAGCAACAGCTTGCGGGGGCAATCCGGCGGCGGCATCCAGCTCCTCAAACTCCGCGGCTTCCACCGCAAAGTCTTTGACCAGAAGCTTCAAAAGTTCCCGCCGACGGGGCGATTCAGACGCCAGAAACAAACGCATTGTTGATTACCGGCGGCGTAGTATCGCTGTCGCCGCGCTCCTCGTGCGCAGCGGGGATCCTGGCAAGATTTATTGCCACACTCTTGACCGAATCGATGCCGAAAGATTTGTTCAGCATGGTAAAGACCCGCTGTTTGAATGCACCGGCAACCGCATCAAACGATTTGTCGTTTTCATCAAAAAGCACCGACACCACCAGCCCCAGCTCGTTGCGCCGGTTGCGCATCATGTTTACTTTAAGTATTTCCAGTTCAGGAAAATCCTTTTCCAGACGGCAGACCGCAGTAAAGATCGCATTGCGCGATATGAATATATCCCCATCCTCACGCACCAGAGTCACCCCCGGCACCGCGGGCTTGCGGAAGATCAATTTCAATATCAGGCAAAGCACAAAAAGCAAAAAGAACACCAGCGCAGCCAACAGCAGAGCCAGATAAAAACCCCGCTCGAACTCGCTGGTTGCGGGCAAAGACATGATGCTTTTGTCGATCCAATCGTAAATCCGTTCCATCATTTACCGCCTTTCCGGTGTTCTTTTTCTCTTATACTCAACCGATCGCCGGCATACCCGCCATGGCTGCGGCGTGAGCGGCATTCACCACTCCGGCAGCAGCGGAGCCATCTTCGTCGGCATCATCTTCTTCAATAAATTCATCAAGCTGCTGAACGACCACATCCACCGCAGCAACGGTCACACCGGCGGCACTTTCCACCTGTTCAATGACCTGGCGCTGGATCTCCACAGCCGTCGCCGGGATCACTGTGCCGTAAAGCAGATTGACCTTGATCACGATCTTGAGCTTATCTTCGCCATCTTTTACGATTTCGATCGCCCGGGAATGGCTGCCCACGATCCCGGCAATGTTATCCATGATCGCACTGCCGGAAAGACGGGAAACGCCTTCCACGCCCAGCACAGCACGGCTGACCAGCGATGCAAGCACATTGTCATGGATCTTGATCAAACCCAATTCCGAAGGAGTATCACTGGTAACAGTAGTTCGGGTGGCAGCGGCAGTTGTACTGTTGGCAGTTTCGGTGTTTTTCATAGAGCAACCTCCTTTTATTGAATTGTTGTTATTTTTTATCACACAGCAATTTTTTTCCTGCTGTGTGTGTGGCATTTTTGCCTTTTGATCCGGCGAAGCACACTCAAGCTGTCGCCGGATTGATATTTTTGCAATTATTTGACCGATTTGCCACGGCTTTTGTGCGCCGGTTTTTCCGCCGGTTTTTCTGCCGCAGCTTTCTTGCCGGCAGCATCTTCGCTGAAAAATGCTCTTTCCAGGAAGCCGGTATCATAATTGCCGGAAGCAAAATCCGCATTGTCCAGGATCTTGCTGGAGAACGGAATAGTCGTTTTGACCCCGTCCACAATAAATTCGCCCAACGCACGGCGGCAGCGGATGATCGCCTGCGCCCGATCCGGAGCCTTGACGATCAGCTTGGCGATCATGCTGTCGTAGTAAGGCGGAATGCGGTAACCGCTGTAAACATGAGTATCCACCCGCACCCCGATACCGCCCGCAGGCACCAGCAATTTGACTTCGCCGGGACAGGGGGTAAAACGGGTATCCGGATTTTCCGCATTGATACGGCATTCGATAACGTGGCCCTCAAATTTGACATCTTTCTGGCGCACGCTCAAAGTTTCGCCCGCAGCTATACGGATCTGTTCTTTAACGATATCCACACCGGTAAGTTCTTCGGTAACCGGGTGTTCGACCTGAACGCGGGTATTCATTTCCATAAAATAGAAATTACCTTCCTGCGTCAGCAGAAATTCAATAGTCCCGGCGTTGGTATAACCGGCTGCTTTCGCCGCCTTGACCGCCGCGGTACCCATCTTTTCCCGCAGCTTGCTGTTCAATGCCGGCGACGGGGATTCTTCGATAAGTTTCTGATTACGGCGCTGCACGCTGCAGTCGCGTTCGCCCAGATGCACCACGTTGCCGTGATTGTCGGCCAGGATCTGAAACTCGATGTGCCGGGGATTGATGATGTATTTTTCCATATAAAGCGAACCGTCGCCGAAAGCATTTTCCGCTTCAGTTCTGGCCGAGTGGAAACCCTGGATCAAACTTGCATCATCATAAGCTATACGCATACCACGGCCACCGCCGCCGGCGGTAGCTTTGACGATCACCGGGTACCCCAGCTTGTGCGCCATTTTCACCGCATCTGCTTCGGTATTGATCAAGCCTTCGCTGCCGGGAGTTACCGGCACACCGGCCTTCATCATGGTTTCGCGGGCAATAGCTTTGTCGCCCAAAGCGCGCATGGCTTCGGGGGTGGGCCCGATAAAGGTGATATTGTGCTTGCGGCAGGCTTCGGCAAAATACGCATTCTCTGCCAGAAAGCCGTAGCCGGGGTGGATGGCATCCACATCGCAGATCGCCGCCACACTGAGGATGCGGTCGATCAACAGATAGCTTGCCGAGGCCTGTGCCGGACCGATGCAAACTGCTTCGTCAGCTTCGCGCACCGGCAGACTGTCGGCATCGGCTATGGAGTAAACCGCCACCGTTTTAATGCCCAATTCGCGGCAGGCGCGGATCACACGCAACGCAATTTCACCGCGGTTGGCGATCAGAATCTTATTGAAAAGAGCCATAAATTTATCCCGGATTTGAGTTTTACTCGATCACGAAAAGCGGCTGACCAAATTCCACCGCGCTGCCGTTTTCCACAAGAATATCGCGGATAACGCCGCTCTTTTCGGCCTTGATCTCGTTCATGACTTTCATAGCTTCAACGATACAGACCACGGTATCGGGGGTTACTTTGTCGCCGACCTTGACAAAGGGAGCGGCTTCCGGGCTGGGAGCACGGTAGAGAGTACCAACCAGCGGAGAATCGATGGTGATGCGTTTGGCATTGTCAGCAGCCGGTGCAGCAGGAGCCGCAGCCGGTGCAGCAGCGGCTGCCGCGGCAGGAGCCGGAGCGATCACGCTTACGGGAGCGGCAGCTACCACGGTGTTGCCGCCGCGTTTGATTTCCAGAGAAAAACCTTCGCGTTCCAGTTTCAGTTCGGCCAGATCATTGGCGGCCACGATCTCTGCAATAGCTTTGATTTCGTCAATTTTCATTTTCTACTTCCTGTAGGTTAAAATTCTTGTTTACTATACTTAATTACTCTCTTTTATTTCTGAATTCTTCTGATCAGCGCCCGCAGTGCCCATTCGTAACCGTCGGTCCCCAGTCCGGCGATCATCCCCACACAGGCCGGAGCGGTCAAACTCTCGTGCCGGAAACTCTCCCGCGAATTTATATTGCTGATATGCACCTCGATCGCCGGAACTTTATCGCACGCACGCAGCGCATCGGCTATCGCCACCGAAGTGTGTGTATACGCCGCCGGATTGATCACGATACCATCCACCGGAGCATCGGTCAGGATAGCATTGAGCCGATCCACGATCGCGCCTTCATGATTGCTCTGCAGAAACTCCAGCTCGCAACCGGGATTTTCCGCCGCGACCAACTGCAGCTGACAGATCACATCCGCCAGTGTCACTTTGCCGTAAATCTCCGGCTCCCGGACTCCGAGCAGCCCCAGATTCGGACCATTTATCACCAGGATCTTCACTTTATTTTACCTCAAAAATTACTGTTTGCGCCCTGCCGCAGCCGCCTGATCAGACGCACTCTCTGCCGTCAGGGTACAAAAATCCCGTCATTATAATATACACGCATATAGCACAATTTGCCAATTTTGCGCTGTTTTTATTCTGCCACAGGCAGTTTGGGCAGCTCCAGAGTAGGCGGTTCCAGCAATGGGTAAATAGTGTTGGGGTCAAATTTTTTCGCTTCTTTGCCCGGTTCGACCGCCGTGCTTTCGGGGATCACCACTTTAATTTCGCGCTCTGAACTGCTCCAAACTATTGCCAGCACGATTATTGCACACAGCAGCACACCTGCACTGCAAAGCGCCAGCATGATGCGTTTGAGTTTGCGTTCGTTGACTTCTTCGCCGGAACGGTCAACATCCAGCAAATTCATCAATCCGTCATTGCAAGTGTATTCCAGCTGCCCCTTGAGTTCCGCGACCATGGCGTCGCCGCTGGCATCGCTCAACTTGTAAAAACGGCACAAACTGCGGATGAAACCGATCACATAGACCAGCGGCGGCAATGCCGCAAGATTTTCATTTTCCAAAGCTTCCAGATAGTGGGGCTGGATCAGTGTTGCCTGCTCCAACTCCTTATAGGATATATTGTTCTGTTCGCGCATGATCCGCAATGCCGCCCCGTAGCTCTGTCCGGCGATCGCCAGCTCCACCGCGCTGATGCCCGATGCCGCAGAATTTTCCCGCAAAGGCGGCGTACCGGCCGGGCGATTTATGGGGTGGCGCGAACGCAAAAAGTTCTCGATATTCTCATCTTGCGCCGGAACCGGAGCTTCTTCTGCCGGAGCGGACTCTTCGACTTCTTCTGCTGCAGTTTGCGCACTTCCGGCAACCGTTCCTTCCGCAGCAGCGGTCAGATCTCCGGCAGCAGGAGCCTGCTCTTCAGCTGCGGCAGCCAGCTCGCCGGAAAGTTCCTGACGGGCGGCTTCCAGCTCTTCGATATTTTCGGAGCTGTTAAAATTGAATTCGATCTCCCGTGGATTGTTTTCCATAAATATATCCTTTTAACTGGGTAATCCAGCTTCTGTTTACTGATTAAGTATATCATCAAAGACCAATATATCCCGCTTGGCTCCGCTGCCGGAAGGCGGCCCTACTATGCCCCGCTCTTCCATAAGGTCGATCAGCTCGGCGGCGCGGTTATAACCGATCTTGAGCCGCCGCTGGATATAACTGGTACTGGCCTTCTTTTCCAGCAGCACGACTTCCAGCGCGCGCCGCACCAGATCGTCATCCCCCGGACGCATATATTTGCTCACCATGGGGTCAATTTCAAAGCCGCCGTCAATGAAGTTATCGGCATCTTCCTCGCTCCAATCCCCGGAGCTGCGGCCGCCATTGGCGCCTGCCGGATTTTCTTCGTCATCTTCTTCATTACCGGCAACCACCTGATCATCGAAGTTCTGGGGAGCCTGATCGGAAACGAATTTGACCACCTGTTTGATGTCTTTATCATCCACCCAGGCGCCCTGGATACGTTCCAGCTCCAATCCCCGTTTGGGGCAGAGCAAAAGCATATCGCCCATACCCAGAAGCGACTCCGCACCTTTCTGGTCAAGGATCACCCGGCTATCAGTCAGACTGGGCACCCGGAAACTGATACGCGTGGGCAGATTGCTTTTGATCGTACCGGTGATGACATCGCGGCTGGGGCGCTGGGTGGCTACTACTATATGCACCCCGGCGGCACGACCTTTGGCAGCAATACGGGAAATGGAGGTTTCTATATCGCTCTTGGCATCGGTCTGCATAAGGTCGGCAAGCTCGTCGATAATAACGATCAGAACCGGCAGTTTATCCGGTATGGGCAAACCGTCTTTATCCAGCACCGGAGTTTCCGGCAGCGGGCGGTTGTTGTAATCTTTGAGTTTACGCACTCCGGCGGCGGCAAGCTGTTTGTAACGCTTGTCCATTTCGGTAGCCGCCCAGCGCAATGCCAGCGGCACTTTCTTGAAGTCGTCGATCACCGGCGTTATCAAATGGGGCAGTGTGGCATAGTCCGCCATTTCCACAACTTTGGGGTCCACCAGAATAAGTTTAAGATCTTCGGGTCCGAATTTCATCAGCAAGCTCATGATCAACGTATTCATACACACCGACTTACCGCTGCCGGTCGCCCCGGCGATCAACAAATGCGGAGCCTGCGCCAGATCGATAACTATCGGTTCGCCGGAAACATCTTTGCCCAGCACAATGGGTATTTCCATACGGTTGCTCTGCCATGCGTCGGACTCCATTATGGAGCGCATGGTGATACTTTCGGTTTCCCGGTTTGGCACTTCCACGCCAATAAGATTTTTGCCGGGGATCGGTGCCAGAATTCGCAAACTGCGGGCGCGCAAATTCATGGCGATATTATTTTCGATCTCGGTGACTTTGTTGACCTTGACCCCATCGTTGAGTTTGATTTCGTAGCGGGTGATGCGCGGTCCGGAAACATGCCCCACCACCTCGCCGGGAACTTTGAAGCTTTCCAGAACAGTTTGCAGAAGCTCTTTCTTTTCGGCAATGATCTCCGGTTTTTCGCCGGCGATCTCCGCGCCTTTGCCCAGCATGGTCATCAATGGCAGCACATAATCGTTGCCCTTGACCTTGAAGGCCTTTTCGCCAGCCTCCACCAGAGTCGGCCTTGCCAGTTCATAGGGCGACGGCGCGGCTTCTTCGGTAATATTTTTGCCCGGTGCAGCTGGAACTTTGCGGGGTTCCGGAGCAGCTGGTTCCCGGGCGGCACTTTCCGCCGCCGCAAAGAGATCATCTTCCGCAGGAGCTGTATCCGGCACCGGCACTTCCGGCTCAACATTATGCACTTCGACTTCCGGCAGCGCAACCTCTTGAGCGACCGGGGGTTCTTCTGAAAGTTTTTCACTCCGGGCGAGCAATTTTCTGGCTCTGTCGGCAAAAGAGTCTTCCGCTTTTCCGGATTTTTCCCGCACCGTCTTGCGCTCTTCGCGGTCAGGCGCAGCCGCACAGAGCGCATCCACCGCACTGACCAACACCGAGTGCCAATCCGCACGGTAGAGCATCAGCAGCCCCGCCAGCAGCAGCGTTGCCCCCAGCAAAGTGCTGCCCACCGGCCCGAGAAAGAGCCGCAGCACGCCGGGCGCAACCGCCTCGGTCCCCGGCGCAACCAGCACCTGACCGATCGCCCCGCCGGCAAGAACATGCTGAGGCATCTGACTGCGCCCCAATCCCAGGTTTTCGCAGCACGCAGCAAAAGCCGCCGGATCAAAGGCAAGCAGGATCGCCGAGCCGAAAACCGTCAGCACCACCCCGGGCCAGAAGATCCACGATCGGGACAACTTCTGGGGCAGAAACGACCGTATCGCCGCCAGCAAAACTATGAATGCCAGCACAAAACTTGCCAGCCCCACCCACAAAAAACAGTTGCAGGCGACCGCCGCTCCGATATTGCCGATCCAATTGCCGACCACACCGCTGCTGCCGCCTTCCAGCACCGAAAAATCTCCGGCGTCGTGGGAAAGTATCGCCAGAAAAAACAATACTGCACCCAGCATATAAAACAAATTTCTTACGCGGAAATGGTTGCACTCTTCCGTCTGATTTTGTCTGATTTCTGCCACAGATACCAACCTTGATAAAAATTATGCTTTGTCCCCAATGCCGGTTGATTTGAAAGCCTTGGGAGCCAGAGCCAAAAATTAAAAAACAATCATGGGTAATATAGTATTAAGCCAAAACAAATGCAAGAAGCTTTTTAAATAAAAAAGCAACTTTTCTTGTCCCGGTATTTTCTCTGTCAGATCCCGACAAATCAAAGGGGTTGCGGCAAAACTGTTTTGTGGGGAAGAAACCTTTTTGAAAAAAGGTTCTCTTCCCCACGCCCCATTTTCCAAAAACTTTCACCGGAATTGCTTTTATTACAAATAATAAAAGCAATTCCAATTTATTTTATATAAAAGAGATACAACGTTTTACCTGCAATAATTTTTATTGTTGTTGTATAAATTCAAGATTGCTGATTTTTTCGACAGTAAATAAAAATTTATACAAAAAAACAGGGGATTTGCAACCTTTTATGAGGTTTTGCAACAGCCCCATAAAAAAAGATATTATGAGAAACACAAGAGGTCTCTCATAATATCTTTGGCAAGCTTTACTTAAAACTGCTTACTTTTCTTCGGCAGCTTTATTTTCGGCTCCGTTTTTTTCCGCAGCGTCCACGGCTTCCAAAGCCGCTTTGTCTGCCAGCGACATGTTCCCTTCCACACGGCCGTCATCCAGCTCGTTGATGGTGCGGGTTTCCAGGTCGATGAACATCCGACGCAGGTCGATCACCCCGCCGATACCGAACCAGACCGCGGTAACCGCTGCCATTGCACCCGGTACGATCAGTACAGTGATCAGGAAGTACCAGCTCCACAGCTCGATGGTCCACGGAGTGATGGCGTTCCAGACCAATACCAGAATAAAGGTCAGACCGAAACGGTAGATGAAGCTGTAAACAAAGTAGCTCCAGGCAATGAACTTATCGCCTTTGGTATATTCAGGAGTAATACCGATAAGTTTATCAAAGACATTCTTCCAGGTCCAGGCACTCTTGATTTCCCGCTGTTCATCCAGACCATATTTGCCGCGGTGCAGCATACGATCCAGATTGAACTTTTCTTTGCAAGTGGCAAAAGAAACCACGATATACAGGATCAATGTGATCATCATGGTGATAAAATACCACTCATAGCTGTTGATGGGGCAGCGTTCCTGGGTAACATTTGTCCAGTTGATGTAGGGCATGAACGGCGCACAAAGATTTGCCAGAGTGGTTTTGACACTTTCCAGCAAACCATTATCACGCAGCCACGGATAAACCAGATTTGCCCACTGTCTCTGAACAAACATACCGCCCAGAGCCATGACCACGCCGGTCAGCAAACTCGTCCACGCACCGATAGTGGTACCGAAACGGCTGTACAAACCCAGAATAAGCATAGGTCCGCAACCGCCCAACCACATGGTACACATCAGAGATACAAACAAACTTATGTAGTCCAACTGGGACATGAAACTGGAACCGATGAAGAAGAATACCCCTACACCGATCGCCACCCAGCGAACCATCCACATATGTTCACGGGGAGTAAGCTTTTTCTTGCGCAAGGGCAGGATCACATCCTGACTTACGGTAATGGTGGCACTGAAAATACGCGTATCGTCAGTGGAGAGCATCAGCAATATCATCATCAGACAGAACAAACCCATCACACCCTTGGGCAGAATGTTACGCATGGTCACGGGCAGCATCAGCTGGTAGTAGAGGGTACGGAACTTCTGATAAACCGGCATACCTTTGTCGACGGTTTCTTTGCTGGAAACACCCGCAGCGTCGGTGGTCATAGCCTTTTTGGCTACATTCAGATAACGGGTATCGATATCGTTGCCTTCAGCCAGCGGCGGTTCTTCGCCGATGATATGCTTCTGCACCGGCATAGCCTTGAGGCTGGAAACCACCTGTGTACGCATTGCTTTATCGGTAATTACTTCGCTGGCGATCTTGTTGGTAAGAGCCAAACGGATGTTGTGAGCTTCTTTGGAGTGATTGACATGGTTGAGCATCACGATCACGGTAACTGCGACCAGCACATAGAAAATCAAACCGAGAGCCTGACGCCAGGTACCCAGCAAACTCGCCATTTTCTGTTCGTGGGGCGAACGGGCGGCGTTGGAAGAAGAACCGGCACCGATCCAGCTGGCACGCTGCAAAAGCTGGGTAACGATCGGCAGCATTACCAATGAGAAGATATTGAAGTCTTTGAGCTTGGCTATATCCATAGCATCAATAAAACTTTCGCCGGGGGCACGGTCAGCCATTACGGGAAGCATTTCACTATTCCACGGGAATTTGACCAGCACGAAGATCGTAAAGAACACCAGCATCGGGTAAACAATGAAGCCCTGAATGGTATCGGTGATGATGATACTCATCGCTCCGCCCATACAGATAATACTGATCGCCATAACAAGGCAGATAAACATTACCAGCTGGAATGTTTGGATTTCCATACCCCACAGCGTAAAGCTGTGCGGCAGATCCAGAAAGTAAATAAAGAAGCGTGCCGCCAAAGCCGGCAGGATCATATTGGCAAGCATTTCCGACAAACTGCGCAAGCCGGCAGCAAAGATACGCAATTTGCGGCTGTAACGCATTTCGATAAACTGCCCGATACTCTGGGACTTGGTTTCCCGGAAACGGTAAAGCACATAACCGAACAACCCCAGAACCACGCTCACCGGCAGCAGCAGCGAGGTCCAGAAAGTTGTGGCAAAACCGGTCTTGTAGTGGATCTCCACATAGCTGACCAAACCAATGATCGACAAACCACTGGCTACATCGCCCACCGAGATAACATATCTGCCGCAGACTCGTCCTGCGGAGAGAAATGTAGTTACGTCACGCAGATAACGGCGTGAATACAAACCCATTCCCAACACAAAGAGTGTCGGGATGATAACGATCAACCAATCCCATACTGACATCATGTCTTACAAATTCCTTCCTTATGTGTTATTTACGACCTATTGCCATGACACAACTCAAAGCAATAAAAACTTAAAGTATAATATAGCACAAAAACTGTTCTTTTGCAAGCACCAACAAAAAAAAGTTCCCAAAATATGCCACCGGAAAGTCTGCACAAAAAAAAAGGGTGTTGCAAAACCTCATAAAAGGTTGCAAATCCCCTGTTTTTTTGTACAAATTTTTGTTTGCTGTCGAAAAAATCAGCAATATTGAATTTATACAGCAACAATAAAAATTATTGCAGATAAAACGTTGTATCTCTTTTATATAAAATAAATTCCGGTGAAAGTTTTTGGAAAATGGGGTTCCGCCGTCGCCCCAGGCTATGGCGGGACAAGGTGGGGAAGAGAACCTTTTTTCAAAAAGGTTTCTTCCCCACAAAACAGTTTTGCAATACCCCCTTTTGCAGCAACAAATCACTTGCTGTTTTCAGTCTTGGCGTCGGACTGTTTTTCCACAGCTTCCAACGCGGCTTTATCTGCCAGCGACATATTGCCTTCCACCCGGCCGTCATCCAGCACATTGATAGTGCGGTTTTCCAAGTCGATGAACATCTGCCGCAAGTCGATGACCCCGCCGATACCGAACCAGACCGCAGTAATGGCAGCCATGGCACCCGGCACGATCAGAATGGTGATAAGGAAGTACCAGCTCCAGAGTTCGATCGTCCACGGAGTGATGGCGTTCCAGATAACAACCATCAGGAAGGTCAGACCAAAACGGTAGATAAAGCTGTAAACAAAATAACTCCATGCCACAAATTTATCGCCTTTGGTGTATTCGGGGGTAATACCGATGAGCTTGCCGAAGACATTCTTCCAAGTCCACGCACTCTTGATTTCCCGCTTTTCATCCAAAGCGTATTTTCCGCGGTGCAGCATACGATCCAGATTGAAGGGTTCTTTACAGGTAAGAAATGATACAATAATGTAAAGCAGCAGCGTGGTCATCATGGTAATAAAATACCACTCGTAACTGTTGATGGGGCAGCGCTCCTGCACCACCACACTCCAGTCAACATAAGGAGCAAAGGGGCTGGAAAGAGTGGTCAAAGCCTTGGTAACACCCGCCAGCAAACCATTGTCCCGCAGCCAGGGGTAGATAATATCCGCCCAGTTGCGCTGTACGAACATGCCCCCAAGAGCCATAAACATACCGCTGAGCAGACTTGTCCATGCCCCGATAGTGGTACCGAACCGGCTGTAAAGTCCCAGAATAAGCATAGGTCCGCAACCGCCGCACCAGACGGAGATCATCAAGGTAACAAAGAGTCCGATGTAGTCCAACTGTGCCATAAAGCTCGACCCCAGGAAGAAAAATACACCGACCCCGATGGATACCCAACGAACCATCCACATATGTTCACGCGGAGTGAGTTTTTTCTTACGCAGAGGCAGGATCACATCCTGACTTACTGTAATTGCCGAACTGAAAATACGAGTATCGTCTGTAGAGATCATCATCAGCAACACCAGAAGACAGAAGAGTCCCATCATACCCGGAGGCAACAGATTACGCAAGGTTACCGGCAGCATCAGCTGATAGTAGAGAGTACGGAACTTCTGATAAACCGGCATACCGGCGTCGGTACTGTCTGTGGTAATCTTGCCGTCAAGACCTTTGGTCAATTCATTTTTGGCGGTGTTGAGGTAACGAGTATCAATATCTTTGCCTTCGCCCAGCGGAGCATCTTTGCCGATGATGTGTTTCTGCACCGGCATTGCTTTAAGACTGCCAAGAACTTTATCCCGCATAGCAGTATCGGAAATAACTTCTCCGGCGATCTTGTCAGAGAGTTCCAACCGGATCTTGTGTGCTTTATCGGAATGGTTGGCGTGGTTGAGCATGGTCAGCACAGTAACCGCAACCAGTACATAGAAAATCGTCCCCATAGCCTGACGCCAAGTACCCAACAAGCTCGCCATTTTCTGCTCATGCGGCGAACGGGCAGCTGTCGATGACGAACCGGCACCGATCCAGCTGGCACGCTGCAAAAGCTGACTTACGAAAGGCAATGCCAGCAGCGAGAATAAATTGAACATTTTGAGATTTGCAATATCATTCGGATTGATAAAGCTTTCCCCGGGCACACGATCGGCCATTACCGGCAGCATTTCACTGCTCCACGGGAACTTGACCAGCACAAAAACCGTGAAAAGCACCAGCATGGGGTAAAGGATGAACCCCTGAATAGTATCGGTAATAATAATACTCATGGCACCACCCATACAGATAATACTGATTGCCAGAAAGAGGCAAAGCAGCATAATCAGGTGGAAGGTGGAGAAAGTCATACCGAGAAATTGGACTTGATGGGGAAAATCCAAAAAGTAGATAAAGAAACGGGCTGCCAATGCGGGCAGAATCATATTGGCAAGCATTTCGGAAATACTGCGCAGCGCCGCTGCAAAAATACGCAATTTACGGCTGTAACGCAATTCGATAAACTGACCGATACTCTGGGATTTGGTTTCCCGGAAGCGGTAAGTCACATACCCGAACAATCCCAGCACCACCCCGACCGGCAGCAGCAGCGATGTCCAGAACGCAGTAGCAAAACCGGTTTTGTAGTGTACTTCCACATAACGCATCAGACCGATGACCGACAAGCCCGATGCAACATCGCCCACTGAAATAACATATCTGCCGCAAACACGCCCGGCGGAGAGAAATGTCGTTACATCCCGCAAATACCGGCGAGAATACCACCCCATACCCAACACAAAAAGTGTCGGCACGATCACGATCAACCAATCCCATACTGTCATCATCTTTCTGCAAACCCTCCCAAATGAGTTAATTACGATTATTG
>JAFVQX010000196.1 GCA_017504585.1 Lentisphaeria bacterium | reverse complement strand
TTACCGACAGCCTTGGCAGCACCGGTGCTGGAGGGGATCATGTTTTCGAGGATACCGCGGCCGCCGCGCCAATCTTTCTTGGAAGGACCGTCAACGGTCTTCTGGGTGGCGGTGGCAGCGTGGATGGTGGTCATCAAACCGCGTTTGATACCGAATTTGTCGTTCAGAACTTTGCTGATGGGGGCCAGGCAGTTGGTGGTGCAGCTGGCGTTGGAGATGATGTCCTGACCGGCATAGGTCTTGTCGTTCACACCATAGACGAACATGGGAGTGGCGTCTTTGCTGGGAGCGGACATGATGACTTTCTTGGCACCGGCTTCGATGTGCTTGCGGGCCTTGGCATCTTCCAGGAACAGACCGGTGGATTCGACGACGACGTCGGCACCGACTTCGTCCCACTTGAGGTTGGCCGGATCCATTTCGGCGGTCAGGCGGATCTTGTTGCCATCGACCACGAGATAGTTGCCATCGACTTTGATGTCGTGCTTGAAGATACCATGCACAGAGTCATATTTCAGCATGTATGCCAGATAATCAGGATCCAGCAAGTCGTTGATACCGACAATCTGAATGTCTTTGCTGAAGTTTTCCACCGCCGCGCGGAACACCATGCGGCCGATACGACCGAAACCGTTGATACCGACTTTGATCATTTTTTTGCCTCTTTTTTTGTTGATTAAAGGTTAAAAATTAAGGGTTTGTTAAAAACACTTTTGAAGTATAATATAATCCAACTTTGTGCTTTTTCAATCTGCAAACGCCATTATTTGCTGAAAAAATCAAAAATTTCCTCCAATGTGGGCATCCAGTATGTCCAGGTGTGTGCAGCGTCAGGTGTTTCTTTGTAGTCCACGCACCAATTTCCGGCAGCGGCGGCGCGGCGGACAAATTCCCGGTTTTCTTCTATAAGTATATCGGCGGTGCCGCAGCGCATCATAAGCTGGGGTCTGCCGCACTGGGGAGCGGGTTTTTCCAACAGAGTAAAGAGGTCATCTTCGCTGCCGATCATGGCGGTTTTTGAGCCGAAAATACTGATGATCTCCTGATCGCACATCATGCCCTCTTTTCTGCCCGCCCACGAGATATCTGCCACGGCAGACATGGCACCGATCTTTGCAAATTTTTCCGGAAAACGCATACCCAGTTTCAACGCGCCGTATCCACCCATGGAAAGTCCTGCGGCAAAGGTATTTAAGCGGTCTTGCCGTGCCGGGAACATCACGCTGATCAGCCGGGGTATTTCTTCGCTGATAAAAGTCCAGTATTTTTCTCCGGCAAAGGTATCCATGTAAAAGGATCTGCCGCCGTCGGGCATCACCACGATAAACTGGTATTTTTCGCACAAAGCCCTGATGCCGTGGTCGGCGTAAGAGTTTTCGTCATCGCTCCTGCCGTGCAACAGATAAACCACCGGAAAACCCGCCTTGCCGTCAGAGTGGGGTCTTTCGGGAACATAAACGTTCATAGCGCACCGCCGTTTGAGCGTGTTGGAAAAAAAGAGTGTGTGCATTATTGCCATAATAAACCTCCTGAAGTTACAGAGAAATATACCACGCTAAACTGTAAATTGCAAATATGGGAATGTATGGGAGAGTATGGGAGAGTATGGGAAGCGGCTGCGATATGTCATCGCAGGGCGAACGCCTGCGAGCCCGCGCGATGTTGAACGGGAAATAACGGTAGATAACGGTAATTAACGGAAGCGGGCATAGCCCGCTGCAGCCGGTAGACGCTCCGCTCCGGCGAGCTATACGCCGGGTAATGCCCCGCACTTGCCACACGCACAATATTGCCCGGTTGGCGGCAATGCCTGTCCGACTTGTCCGACCAGTCCGACCCGTCCGACCTGTCGGACAGCCGCCACGCACACTATCGCCCGCTTGCCACGGCGTAGTGTAACGAAGCCGGGCGTATGCGGAGTACAGCGGCATACGATATACCGTTGTATGGCGAACACCTGCTTGCCGCGCGATAGAATTGGGAAGATTTGGGAGGGCTTGGGAAGTATTGGGAAGCGGGCAAAGCCCGCTGCAGCCGGTAGACGCTCTGCTCCGGCGAGCTATACGCTGGGTAATGCCCCGCTTGCCATACGCACACTATCGCAACAGTTGGCGGCAATGCCAGTCCGACCAGTCCGACCAGTCCGACCAGTCCGACCAGTCCGACCAGTCCGACCAGTCCGACAGCCGCCACACAAACTATCGCCCGCTTGCCACGGCGTAGTGTAACGAAGCCGGGCGTATGCGGCGAACAAAAAAATGGCAAAATAATTGCCGTTTTGAGTGCAAAAATCTTGAAAAAATCCCGCGCGCGGTGTATTGTATGCAACGAATGTGATTTTATTATTATTTATAATATATCAAACAGGAGAATTTATACCGATGTCTGACGAACTCAAAGAACCGACTGCGGTCAACGCAAATAACGCTCCGGCAGATGCCGCCGGGGAATACTCCGCCAGTAAGATCACTGTGCTGGAAGGCTTGGAAGCGGTGCGTATGCGCCCTGCCATGTATATTGGCTCGACTTCCGAAAAAGGTCTGCACCACCTGGTCTACGAAGTGGTGGATAACTCCATTGACGAAGCATTGGCAGGTTACGCCAGCAAAGTTATTGTGACCATCCACCCCGATAACACGATTTCGGTGCTGGATGACGGCCGCGGTATCCCGGTGGATATGCACGAAACCGAGGGCAAGCCCGCGGTGGAAGTGGTGCTGACCGTACTCCACGCCGGGGGTAAGTTTGACCATAACAGCTACAAAGTTTCCGGCGGTCTGCACGGCGTGGGTGTAAGCTGCGTGAACGCGCTTTCGGATTGGATGAAAGTGGAAGTCTACCGCGACGGCAAAGCCTGGGGCATCGAATTTGCCCGGGGCGTGACCACCAAACAGCTTTACAGCCTGGGTGAAACCGACAAACGGGGTACCAAAGTAACTTTCAAGCCCGATGCCACGATTTTTACCGAAACCGTTTACAGCCGGGAAACTCTCGCCAACCGTCTGCGGGACTTGGCGTTTTTGAACAGCGGTGTATCGGTTACGCTTATTGATGAACGTCTGGAAAACTCCGACCCCAAATACATGGAACACCACTGCTACGAAGGCGGGGTGGCTGAATTTGTCAAGTATCTGAATGCGGATATCAAGGTGGTTCACCCCGAACCCATCTATTTTCATTGCGAAAAAGATGGTGTGGATGTGGAGATCGCCATGCAGTACAACGACAGTTTCCGCGCCAACATCACCAGCTACACCAACAACATCAACACCGTTGACGGCGGTACCCACCTGGTGGGCTTCCAGACCGCATTGACCCGCAGCATCAACAATTATGCCCGGGACAACAAGATGCTCAAAGGTGCCTCCGACAAAGGCATGTCCGGCGAAGACGTCCGGGAAGGTCTGACCGCCATCGTAAGCGTAAAAGTGCCCGATCCGCAGTTTGAAGGTCAGACCAAGACCAAGCTGGGCAACAGCAATGTCCGGGGTATCGTGGAATCGGTTGTGTTTGAAAAACTCTCGACCTTCCTCGAAGAAAATCCCGCTGTGGCAAAGGAAGTCATCCTCAAAAGTATGCGTGCCGCTCAAGCCCGGGAAGCCGCCCGCAAAGCCCGTGAACTGGTGCAGCGCAAAGGCGTGCTGGATGGGTTCGGTCTGCCGGGCAAACTTGCCGAATGTTCTGACCGCAACCCGGAAAATTGCGAAATGTATATCGTGGAAGGGGACTCCGCCGGTGGTTCTGCCAAACAGGGCAGAAACAGCAAGTTCCAGGCGATTCTGCCTATCCGCGGTAAACTTTTGAACGTGGAAAAGGCCCGCTTGGACAAGATCCTTGCCAACAACGAAATCAAAGCCATGTTCGCCGCCATCGGCTGCGGTGTGGATGAGGATTTTGATATATCCAAACTGCGCTACCACCGCATCGTTATCATGACCGATGCTGACGTGGACGGAGCGCACATCCGTACACTGCTTCTGACCTTCTTCTACCGCCAGATGCGGCCCTTGATCGAAGCGGGGCATATTTATATAGCCAATCCGCCGCTCTTTAAGGTCAAACGCAAGAACAAAGAGCGCTACATCGATACCGACGAACAGCTGGATAACTACCTTATTCAGCTGGGGGTGGAAGATATTCAGGTTTTCGATGCCGACGGTACCCCGGTGGAACGGGAAAAGGTGGAAGCTCTTATCGCATTGTTCCGCCGCGCCCAGCATTGCGCCAACGGCTTGCAGCGCTGCGGTGTGGAACCGCCGGAATACTTTGCTCTGGGCAATGCCGAAGGCGCCTTCCCCATTGCTGAAATCAGCGTGCGCGAACTCGATGGCACCATTTCCCGCAAGTTTGTCTACACTGCCGAAGAACGCAAAGCCGTGATCGCCGAAAGCCGCGACCGCATCGGCGAAGCTCCCGCACCGGCTGCCGCAACCATTGACAGCAGCGAAGTTGCCAAAGATTGCGAAACTGCTGACAGCGAAAACGCCGAAGCTGCCGGAGAAACCGAAAACACCGACGCACTTTTTGAAACCTCTATTGCCATGAGCGCAGTAGATACGGTGGATATTTTTGAAGCTCTGGCAGTAAGCGAACTTGCCCGCGATCTGGCGGCGCAGTCGGTCAGTGCCGACAAGGTGTTCAGCTCCGGCGATACCATCTGGCGCGTCAATGCCGACGGCAAAGAAGCCAACGCATGCAGTTTGCAGGAACTCTTTGACATCATCCGCGAAAACGGCAGAAAAGGCATCGACATCCAGCGCTACAAAGGTTTGGGCGAAATGAACCCCGAACAGCTCTGGGAAACCACCATGGACCCGGAACGGCGCAAGATGATCCAGGTGACCATGAAAGACGCCGTGGCAGCCGAACGCATGTTCACCTTGCTCATGGGCGACGCGGTGGAACCGCGCAGAGAATATATCGAAAAATACGCAGCAAGCGTAAAAGATCTTGACATTTAACGAGTTGTGAGGTAATACTATGGCAGTGAAAAACGCTCCTCAAGTTGATAATATCGGCGATGCCGAACGCAATAAAAATCTGGAAATAACCATCGCGCAGATCGAAAAGGAGTTCGGTAAAGGCTCCATCATGCGCCTGGGCGACTCCACGACCTACGCCGGAGATGTGCAAGTTATCAGCACCGGCGCCTTGAGTCTTGACCTGGCGCTGGGTATCGGCGGTTTGCCCAAAGGCAGGATCGTGGAGATCTTCGGGCCGGAATCCTCCGGTAAGACCACGGTCTGTCTGCATGTTATTGCCAACGCTCAAAAAGCCGGCGGCAAATGTGCCATTGTGGATGCCGAACACGCCATCGACCCGGTGTACGCTGCTAAAATCGGGGTGAACACTGCTGATTTGCTCATCAGCCAGCCCGACAGCGGCGAAGATGCTCTGAATATTGCCGACGCTTTGATCCGCAGCGGCGCTATCGACGTACTGGTAGTGGACTCGGTAGCCGCACTGGTACCCAAAGCGGAATTGGAAGGTCAGATGGGCGACTCCCACATGGGCTTGCAGGCCCGGTTGATGAGTCAGGCTTTGCGGAAGATCACCGGGGCCGCCAACCGGGGCAAGACCTGTGTTATCTTTACCAACCAGATCCGGGAAAAGATCGGCGTGGTCTACGGCAATCCCGAAACCACCACCGGCGGCAACGCGCTCAAATTTTACGCTTCGATCCGTATGGATATACGGAAAGTTACTGCCATCAAGGATGCTTCCGGCAATGTTACCGGCAACCGCACCCGGGTCAAAGTCATCAAAAACAAGATGGCACCGCCTTTCCGCATTGCTGAATTCGACATCAACTACTCCGAAGGTATCAGCCGTATCGGTTCGATCATGGATGTAGCCACCGATCTGGGTATATTGGAAAAACGGGGCAGCTGGTTCAGCTTTGAAGGCGAACAGCTCGGCCAGGGCCGGGAACAGACCAAAGCTTTGCTGGAAAGCAACGCCGAACTCGCCGGCAAGATCACCGATAAAGTCCGGGAGAAACTCACCGGCAAAACCGCTGCCGATACCGCTGACAGCGAAAAAGCTGAATGATCCGGAGTCAATAAGATGAAAAAATTTGCCGCATATAAGCTGCTGTGCGCAACCGTGGTTCTGTTCAGCGGTCTTGCGCTGCACGCCATTGCCGACGCATTTATGTTTGCCGGCAACAGCGACACCTGTAACCGCTATTTGCGGCTGGGCGAGCTTGCGCTGGAAAATGATGCACCGGCGACGGCGGCAGATTTTTTCCGTCAGGCATACGAAAGTGCCTTGAAACCGCAGCTGCGTGCCGAAGCAGCCGACCTCTGGCTGGAAAGTCTGCTCACCACTCACAAGCGCGCCGAAGCAGATAAACTTATGACGCAATGGAGCAAAGAGTTTGCCAACAGCGATATGCTCAAACTTATGCAAGGCAGGATATTGCTCCACGACAATAAGTTTGACGAAGCCGCCGGGATCTTCCGCGCTCTTTCGGCACGGCTCACCCCCGGCGATAAACAATGCTACAAAGCTCTGGAACTGCTGGGCAAAGCCTTGAGCCGCGCCGGAAAGTATGCCGAAGCACAAAAAAGCTACGCCGATCTGGCGGCGATCGCCGGCAAAGATGCGCTGTGGCAATTCAAGGCGCTGGAAGGGTTGATCTTTCTCTCGCTCTCCGGCGACGATCTCGCCCGCGCCAAACAGACTTACGAACTTTTGCAGAAAGATGTTCCATCAGAAACCCGAAAAGAGTTCAAATCCCGGATAGAAAAACTGGCATGGCTGATCGATTGTCATGACGGCAAAAGCGCCGCATTGGAAGCCCAACTGCTTAAAAGGATGGAAAAAGCCGTCCCCCCGGACCCGCTGCTTGCCCGTATAGCCTACACCATTGCCGGAGAAGCCAGCGATGATGCGGCACGCCAGGTAAAATTTGCCCGCCTTGCCTGCCGTTTTGCCGAAGGCGCATTCAAACGCACGGCGCAGCAGGCACTGATCCAGCTGGAGATCGCCGGTCAGATGTGGCAGCAGGCGTTGGACGATGCGCTGGATTACCGGAAACGTTTTGCCGTAAGCGCCGCCGCCCGCAGCGAGATAGAGTCCATTATCGGCGATATTTACATTCATCTGGGCAAAACCGACGAAGCGGTCAAAGTGCTGCTGGATATCTACAATAATGCCGAAGCCCCCATCGCCGACCGGCTGGATGCAGCACGGATCCTGGCACGGCTCTATCAGCAGAAAGCCCGGGTGCAGGAAGCGTCGGCAATGTTTGAATTTGCCATAAATCACGCCGCCGATGAGGCGCTCAAAAATGCCTTGCACCACGAATTCGGCGAATACCTTTATCAGCTGGGCAGATACAGCGAAGCGGCAAAACACTTCCAAAACGGGGCCCGCGCCGGTAACAACATGGCAAAGTCCCAAATATTCCTCGCTCAATCGCTCTATATGCTCAAAGATTTCAAAGCTGCCGCCGCCCAACTGCAGCCGGCTCTGCAAAGTCAGGATGCCCAATTGCAGCAAAAGGCAGCATATCTGGATGCGCTGCTGGCTGAAGAGCTGCTGACTGCCGACGAAGCGGTGGCAAAGTTCAGTGCCTTTACTCAAAAATATCCTGACAGCGCCGAAAGCGAAGATGCCCTGTTCCGGGCGGCAAAACTGGCGCAGAAAAGCAGCAAACTCGACAGCGTGAAACTGCTTAAAGAATACGCCGCACGCTATCCCGGCGAAAAAGCGGCCAACGCCCTCTATAACGCACTGCATATCCGTCTGGGGCAGGATGATCAAACCGATGCCGAAGCACTGCTCAAAGAGCTTGCCGGTAAATACCCCGACAGCAAATTCACTATTGGCGGCATGTTCAGCATGGTGGATCATCAGCGCAACAATAAGCAGTGGGATCAAGCCATCCGGCAGCTGGAGCAGCTGGAACAGCGCTACAAAACTTCGCACCCCGAACTGCTGCCGGAGCTGCTCTACGACCGGGCGACCATCTACGACGCCATTGGCGACAACGGCAAAAAACTTTCGGCATTGGAAGAACTTTTGAATAAATACCCCGACCACGCCATTGCCCACCGGGCGTTTTTCATGCTGGGCGACATGCGGCTCAACTCCGGGGATTACGCCGGGGCGCTGGCAGCATTTCAGCAAGCCGGCGAGCGCTCCCGCGGGATCTTCAGCTACGGTTGCGCCGGTAAAGCGGCCGATGCGGCATATTCGCTTTATATCGGCAACCGCAAAGAAGAGTTTTTGCGTCAGGCCCAGGAGGGCTACGAAAATCTGCTGAAAGCCAAGGATCTGCCTGTGGATTTCGCTTACCAGAGCATGTATAAACTGGGCCGCTGTCTGGAAGAAGCCAACGACAGCGCCGGAGCTTTGCGGCAATACCGCCAGATCATCTATCAGGCAGTGCTTGCCACCCGCGAAAAACGCTCTTACCCGCAGTTGTGGTGCATCAAAGCGTTGGATTCGGCGCTGAAAATGCTGACGGTGGCGATCCGCGAAGCACCTTCTGCCGATCAGGCCGGAGAGCTGAAAAACGAAGCCCGGCGGCTGCTTAAAATCACCCGGCAGCTGGAGCTGCCCGGCGAAAATATCGACCAACAGCTCGAAGCGCTGAATGCAATACGGCCCCAGAGCAGAAATCAATAAGCTTTTTATGGAGGAAAAGTTATGCTTTTTATGAAAATGATGTCCGACGGCGGCCCGGTGATGTGGCTGATACTTTTTGCCAGCATTACAGCAATGTTTATCTTTTTTGAGAAATGGTTCCAGTTCCACAGCGAACAGATCAATGTGGGCGAACTTATCACCGGTTTGTTCAACGTGCTGCGGCGGGATGGCTATGTGGAAGCCATCACCCTGTGCGACAACACCCCCGGGCCGGTCCCGGCGGTGCTGAATGCCGCGATCCTCGCCCGGCAGCGGGGCGACCGTAATCTGGAAAGCGCCATCGAAAGCGCCTGTCTGGACGAAGTTGCACGGCTGGAACGCCACCTGAATATCCTGGGCACCATCGGCTACATAGCGCCGCTTTTGGGGTTGCTGGGTACGGTGCTGGGGTTGATGGAAGCCTTTCAGGCGGTGAATGCCGATGCCAGCGTCTATCTCTCGGTAACAGAACTGGCTTCGGCGGTCAATCAGGCGTTGATCACCACGGCGGCGGGCTTGGCGGTAGCGATCTTCTGCTACGGGGCATACAACTATCTGCAGAGCCGGCTCAACGCCATAACTTTGGATATCGAAAAAGCCGCTTCGGAGATCGTGGCATTTTTTGAGCGCCACGAACAGGAAACCACTCAAGCTGCCGCCGGGGAATAACTCCAGAGATAAAAGGTAATGATATGATAAAGAAATATTATCAGCGCAAATACGCACCCAACTGCAAAGCATTCAAGGGGCGTCCGGATTGCACGCCCTTTCTGGATGTGTTTTTTCTTTTGCTTATATTTCTGGTGCTTTCGCTGCCCTTCGTTCAGCTTTCGGGGGTGGAGGTAACTCTGCCCCAGGTCAATGCCGGAAAAATGCGTGCCGGGTTGGAGCGCTTTATCATCACCATAGCCACCGCCCCCGATGGCGGCGTGCAAATATACTTCAACGATAAACCCCTGACTATGGACGCTCTTGCCGAAGAACTCTCCGCAGTACGCAGCAAAAGCGATATGAAAATGGTCATCGTGCGCGCCGACGCCAACACCACCCACGCGGCACTCACCGAAGTAATGGCGATTGCCGGAAAATTCGGACTCTCCACCTTTTTGGCCACCGGGCAGACGCAGCAGAGCGGCCACCGCAGCAGCGGAGCATTCAGCACACCCAGCGAATAAGAAATGTTATGACCGGAAAAATGTTAAAACTAAACAGCAAACTTGCCCCCAAAGTCCGGAATTTCTGGGGGGCACTGCTTTTGGCGATGGTCGTGCATCTGCTGCTGCTGGTACTCTTCCGCGCCAGTCCCATGCAAAGCGAAATGGCACAGGACGGCTTGCCCAGAGTCGGTCGTATCGAGCTTGACGATCCGGCAAATCAAGCATTTGCCCAATGGCTGAAAAATCACGATCCGGCGCTGCTGCTGGCGCCCGGTCAGAGCAACAACTTCGGCAGCGTCATGCAGCAGACTTTCCGGCGCAATGCGGTGGAAGATCTGCCCAGTCTGCCCCATTTGATCGCCCCCCGGCGGCAGGAGGCGGCAAAACCCTCCGCGGCAAAGTTCAAAACCACAGCCAATACGCTTTTGCCCGACGAAACAAGCTATCTGCAAAGCAGCAGCAGCAAAACTGCCGCCGCCGCAGTATATATTGACCACCGGGAGTTTGCGGCGGCAGAAAAACTGCTTGCCGCGCCATCCAAACTGATTTCCGCGCTGCCCGCTGCCGGACGGAGCAAACTGCAAAACACCATTATAGCCGTTGCGCCGCCCCGGCTCGAGGGTACGGGAGCACGCCTGACCCTGACCCGGAGTTCGGGCAACGACGCCTTGGACAAAGCCGCACTCAAAAGCGCGGCAGCTTATCTGGCAGATCAAACCAAGTGTGATATTTACCAAATCGAATTCAACTGGCAGAATTTGCCGATTTCTGATGATAAGGAGCAAGAAAAATGATCAATCTGACCTATGCTGACGGCATATTTTTTTATGTATTGCTGTGTCTGGCAACCATCGCCATACTCTGGGCGCGGGAGTTGTGGCGCAACCGGGCGTACAGCTGGGAAAGCAGCTCCCGGCGGGTATTGAATTGCCCGGGGTGCCACGTCAGTTTTATTGCGCCGGACAACGCCAATGTGACCCGCTGTCCGCGGTGCAACTCCATTTGTTTTTACCGTAAACGTTGATCTGTATACCTATATATAATATAAAGGAGATGGGAAAATGAAAAAATTACTGATGATGTTACTGGCTTTTGCCTGTCTGCTCAGCGCGTTCGATGCCGCTGCTGCCAGCAAGAAAAGCAAAAAAAGCAAGAAAGCCAAAAAGAGCAAGGTCGAAAAAGTCAACTGGCAAAGCGATATCAGCAAAGCCCTTGCCGACGCCAAAAAGAACAAAAAACAGATCTTTCTGGTGCTGAACGCCCCCACCTCGTCCAAAGAAGCCCAAGCCTTGGAGAAGGCGGTATTCAAGCACAAAAACTTTATCAAAGCGGTAAAAAACCACGTTGTGGTCAAAACCGATTACCAGAAGTTGAGCAAAATGGGCAAAAAAATGCCTGCGGTATGGCAGAAATATCCGCCGGTAAAATCAGGCAACAAAGATGTGCTGCCCACGGTCTATTTGCTCGACAGCAATGGTGCTGTGCTGGAAAAAAGTGCTGAATTCGGTACCAAAAATCCCGGCGATTTCATAAAAAGCTTTAAGAGTTACAAGAAAAAATGATCAGAAAACTATCTGCAATACTGCTGCTGACCAGTCTGTTTTTTGCCTTGCCAACTTGGGGTTCGGGAGAGGAAAAAAACGCGTTCCAATGGTCAGCTTCGGTAAAAAAACTCCCCAACGACCGCTTCAAAGCAGAGGCGGTATGCCGTATCG
>JAFVQX010000195.1 GCA_017504585.1 Lentisphaeria bacterium | reverse complement strand
GCCCTTTATCGGTTTGTGGGGCAGTACCGCCAGCGGCCGCACTTTTGGGTTGAGCCGCACCTTCAATGCCGCCGACCACAAAAAAGTTATGCACGTTCTGCCGCTGACTTACGGTATGTATGACTCCACGGCACCGCTGGCCAAACGCCGCCTTATGGATTCGCAGTTTGAAGCCAAAGATATACCGCAGGATGAAAAATATCACTGGTATTGTCTGGGCAAATATGTGCTGACTCCCAACTTGCGCTTCCATATTCACTGGTCGTGGACGATCTGTGCGTGGTTCCGCAAAGCGATCACCGGTATCTTGCAGGATAATCCCCGGGAAGTCTGGGTGTCGCTTAAAATCACCGGTCCTGCTTACGTCAAAGGCTCCACCAAGCCCGACGGCGTGTGGCTGGAACGGATCATCGTGGTCAATGACAAGCCGTAATATTGCAAAAAAATTTGCAACTTGCGTTTCCGCAGGTTAAATTAAAAACGATCTCCCATTACAGGGAATTATAAGGAAAGGTTATTAATTATGTTCAAGAAGTGTTTGATGGCGGCAGCGGCAATATTGTCGCTGGGAATGATGGTTCAGGGTGCGGAAGAAGAAAATTTGCTTAAAGGGGCTGATTTTGAAGTTTTCAAAGGCAAATACATCCCCGGATTTTTGCGTATCAACGCCAAACATCACAAGTTTTTTGAGCAGGATACTAAAGTCTTCCACGGCGGAAAGGCCAGTTTGCGCATTTCCAATGTATTCCCGGACTATGTGTCATTCAGCCAGCTTAAATTGAATGTGGCGGATTTCAAACACCCGATCAAGATCACCGGCTGGGTCAAGTACGAAAATCTGGTTGCCCAACAGGACGGCAAACGCTGCTATATGCCCTTTATCGGTTTGTGGGGCAGTACCGCCAGCGGCCGGAACAGCTGCAACGTGGGTATTCCGGACATCAAGCCCGGCAGCCGGGACTGGTTCAAGTTTGAAAAAGTCTTTACGCCGGAAGAATTTGCCGCCGCCGCCGCCAAAGTGTCAGCCAAGGACAAGCCCGCCTATCTGATGTTCCGCATCAACATTTACAATCAGCCGGGCACGATCTGGGTGGATGATTTGCAGCTCACTGAAGTGGAATAAGCTTTACCAAAATCCAAGGCTGCGGTTGCTTTTTCCGCAGCCTTTTTATTATCAATAATCACAAAGGCATATCAAGTACAGTTATGTGTGTTTTAGCTGGATATATCGGCTCGTTGCCTGCGGCGGATCTTTTACTGGAAACCGGCGAAGTTATGCAGGGGCTCTGGAGCGGTTTTTATACCGGGATCGGGGTGCTGGGCGATGACGGAACTTTGCGTAAATTCAAAACCGCCGGCTATTCCCGATATTTTCGTGAACAGTTTAAGCTGACGGATCTGCCGGGACATTGCGGACTTTTTCACAGCCGCACCAACTCCGGAGGCGATGCGCGCTATGCCCATCCCTTTGTTTCCGGCGACAATACAGTAATGCTTTGCGGTCAGGGGCGGGCAGGATATTTTGCCCAATTTGATGACCGCCCCACCGAAATCGGCAATATGCTTTTAAAGCAGGGTATAAAATTTTCCAGCGCCGACACTACGCAGGAAAAGAAAAAATATCAGATCCTTGACGACGGTTCGCAGGTTCACGTTTCAGATATTGTGACTGAATATGCGGCATTTCTGTACAAAAAAATCGCCGATCCGGTGCAGACGGTACGCCAATGCGCCACGGATATATTGGAAGAAGGCATTTCGCTTTACATATTCAAAGCCCACCCGGGCCACATTTTTGTCAGCAACGTCAATTGCCGTCTGGCGATCCGGGTCCGCCCGGATGGGGTGCTGATGGCAACCAGCAAGATAGCGCTGGGTACAGCTCCGGGGCGGGATTTGGAACTGCCTTGCAATTGCGTGGCAGATATTACCGCCGACAGCATAAAAATCGAAGAACTCTCCAAGCAGCTGGAGGTAAGCAGCATAACCGATCAAACCGGCTTGTATGCAGAGATTTTTGAATATATAAAAAACAACCGCGGCACTTCAATGGCTCAAATCCGCGACAACATCATCAATCCCCGCTGCACCCGGGGCTGGCTGTTTGATGCCTACCCCTACCAAATAGTGGAACAAATGCTTAATGAAGGCATTATAAAGCTCGCCAGCGAAGAGATCCCCGGACCACTATGCGGCAACAGCAAAGCGTGGCAAACATTGATCTATCCGGCAAATTTTACATTGGAGCAGCAGTAACTATGCGTCTGGATAAATATCTTTCTGATGCCACACCGTACACCCGCCGGGAAATCCGCGGTCTGGTGATGCGCAAAACCATTACCGTCAACGGCGCAACCGCCAGAAGCGTTGATATGAAAGTCAACGAAACAGACGATACAATTTGCGTAAACGGCACCAGAGTTCTGTACCGCAAATTCATCTATCTTATGCTGAACAAGCCTCAAGGATATTTGAGTGCCACCGAAGATGACCGGGATCCGGTAGTGGTGGATCTGCTTCCGGAAGAGCTGAAACACTTTGCCCCCTTTCCGGTGGGCCGATTGGATAAAGATACGGAAGGCTTGCTGCTGCTGACCAACGACGGACAGTTTGACCACGAACTTATGTCACCGCGCAAAAACCTTTACAAGCGCTATTATGCGGAACTGGATTTACCGGCGACGGCAGAAGATATAGAGCTGTTTGCCGCTGGTAT
>JAFVQX010000194.1 GCA_017504585.1 Lentisphaeria bacterium | reverse complement strand
GCAGATTTGCCGGAACATGAGAATTTATCTGTTGTAAAATTGCCGGTCAGAGGTTTTTCCAACCACCGGAAAATGCGTTCTTTTGCCGGAGAAGTGCAAAAATTCATCGGCGGGAACAAGTTTGATAAGGTTTTGATGTTCAACCGGATGCCCGGAGGTGATCTTTACTTTGCTGCCGATGATTGTCTGGCAGAGGGATATTACAGAAAATATCCGGCATGGCTGCTGAAACTTCTGCCCAGATACCGGACTTTTCTGGAGTTGGAAAAAAGCGTTTTCGACAATTCTGCATCTACTCATATATTGGCGCTTACCGAAAAACAGATCGCGGCTTACTGCAAGTTTTATCAAACTCTGCCCCAACGCTTTACTTTGATGCCGCCGGGGATCGATGCGGCATGCCGTTTGCCGGAAGATCCCGGAGCGGTGCGCCGGAAGATCCGTTCCATGTATAATATAGCCGATGATGCCGCACTGCTGATCCAGGTTGCAGCGCAGTTTGAAATCAAGGGCGTCGACCGCTCCATCGCCGCTTTGGCGTCCTTGCCGGAAAGTTGGAAAAATAAGTGCGTGCTGCTGATAGCCGGCAGCGGGGCAATCGCTGAATATCAGGCAGTTGCCCGCAAGTATGATGTTGAAAAGCAGGTGATTTTCTGCGGGGCGGTCAGCAATATACACGAACTGCTTGCCGCAGCAGATCTGATGATCCACCCCGCCCGCAAAGAAGCTACCGGCACGGTTTTGGTGGAAGCTCTGGCGCTGGGCGTTCCAGCCATAGCCTCCGGTATATGCGGATATGCTTTTTATTGCGGCAAGCTTGATGAAAAACTGGTGCTTGCCGAGCCGTTCAGCCAGAAAGAGTTGGATCTGACTTTGCTTTACAGTTTGGATAATTTGGAAAAATTGACCCGAGCTGCCGCAAAAAATATCAACCACCCCGATTTTTACCGCCGAACCGGCGCCATGGTGGATCTGTTGGAAAAGTGATCTTTCGCCATTTTTTTTGCCGTACAACAGGCAGGGCAGGGGAATAGATCGCTTTTATACTGCTGCGGCTGCGGCGGCTTTCAGGCGCTTGATCTCGTCGGCCCACAATTCCGGCTGCGGGGTTTCCAGAATGATGGGTACATCATCCAAATTCGGGTCCTGTGCGATGCGTTCAAAAGTTTCCCAACCCAATGTTCCGCTGCCCAGCGAGTCGTGGCGGTCGAGTTTGCTGCCCAACGGCGCTTTGGCATCGTTTAAGTGGATGCCGCCCAGACGGTCAAACCCGATAAGATAATCGAATTTCTGCCAGAATTCGGCGTATTTTTCCGGGGTTTTCAGGTCATACCCGGCGGCGTAGCTGTGACAGGTATCGATGCAGACTTTGATCCGCTCGTCAGCCGAGGCGTATTCAATGATCCTGGCGATCTGTTCAAGCTCAAAACCTACGTTACTGCCTTGTCCGGCGGTATTTTCGATCACTGCCATGACCTGGCGGGTTTCGGCAAGGGCTTTGGTTATGCCGTCGGCGATCCGGCGCAGGCACTCATCCATGCTGATAAGTTTAAGGTGACTGCCGGGGTGAAAATTCAACCGGTGCAAGCCCAAAACTTCGCAGCGCTTCATCTCTTCGGCAAAAGCCTTGTGCGCTGCCAGCGCTTTGCCCGGATCGGGCTGACCGAGATTTATCAGGTAGCTGTCGTGGGGCAGGATCATATCGAGGCGGAATTTGTTTGCCGCGCAGTTGGCTTGGAACTGGGCGATATCTTCGTCTTTCAAAGCCGGGGCGCTCCATTGGCGCTGATTTTTGGTGAACAATGCGAAAGTATCAGCTCCGATAGCCGCAGCATTGAGTGGGGCGTTGAAAACTCCGCCGGAGGCGCTGACATGAGCTCCAAAGTATTTCATATAGTATAAAAACTCCATTTTTCTCGTTAAATGACTGGCAATTTTCTTTTGCCGGTGTAGTTTACTATAATCTTTATTTGTAAAAAAGCAAATCAATAACCTTCAAGGCGGCAATAAACTATGATCCGGACTGTTTTTGACCATGGTACTCTGGTCTGGTCGGGCGATGATATTGCCGCGCTGGTCGCTGCGCAGCCCGCAGCTTTTAAATTTGACAGCCGGATAAATGGTTTCCGTTCCCGGGCTTGCGATTATGCTGTTATATTGCAGAAACTCCGCTCCATGAAGCTTGAGCTGCAGGACGACGCTTGCGCTTTTAACGCTTTGAATGATCTTTCTTTACAGGAAACTCTGGTGCCGCGGCCCCATCAGCAGACTGCTTTTGATGCGTGGCGAAAATCCTCGTACCGGGCGGTGGCGGCTCTGCCCACCGGCAGCGGCAAAACCATTCTTGCAGTAATGGCGATCGCCCGGCTCAAACGCTCCGCGCTGGTGCTGGTGCCGACCATTGACCTGATGGTGCAATGGGCAAATGTGCTGAAAAGGTTTTTCAATGTACCTGTCGGCATGTGGGGCGGCGGCAGCAGCGAAACTTGCGATATAACGGTGTCGACTTATAATTCGGCGGTGTTGAAAATGGAGTTTTCCGGCAACAGATTTGCTTTTCTTATTGCCGACGAGTGTCACCATCTGCCGGGACCCGCCAATCAGCTGGCGGCGCAGTGGGCGATCGCGCCCTACCGGCTGGGTTTGAGTGCCACGCCGGAAAGCGACCCGGCGCGGGATGAACTGCTCAAGGATTTGATGGGCGATATTTGCTGCCGCATACAAATAGATGAACTTTCGCAAGGTATATTATCGGACTATACAGTGGAAACGATCCCGCTGGAACTTTCGGCATCGGAGCGGGCGGAGTATTTGCAAAACCGCAAAATTTATATAGATTTTCTGCATCAGCATCATCTGGTGATGAATTCGGTGCGTTCATGGCGCAATTTTATTATGGAAGTTGCGCGCAGCGGTCAAGCCGGACGCAAGGCTTTTGAAGCTTATCTCAAGCAAAAAAATATTGCCCGCTCCGGCGAAGAAAAGTTCCGCATGGTCTGGGAGCTTATCCGGCGTCACGGCGGCGAAAGGATCATTATTTTTACGGCAGACAACGCCGCGGCTTATGAGCTGGGCAGACGTTATTTGCTGCCGGTTTTGACCCATCACACCAAAAGCGCCGAGCGAAAAAATATGCTGGAAAATTTCCGTACCGGGGAGTGTCCCGTGCTGGTTTCCAGCAAAGTCCTTAACGAAGGCGTGGATGTCCCCGAAGCCAATATCGGTATAATCGTTTCCGGCGGAGCCAGTGTCCGCGAACATGTCCAGCGGTTGGGCCGCATATTGCGTGCGCGCCCCGGCAAAAAAGCGATACTTTATGAATTGGTCAATGCTTCGACCAGCGAATTGAGTGTATCCAACCGGCGCCGGGAGCATCGGGCGTACTCCAGTAAAGTGAATGGAGGCAGCTTGTGCTGAATAAAGATCTACTGCAATATACCCGCAATGCCGGCAGGATAAGTGTGCGTTTTCTTAAAGAGTCGCCCGCCGCTTTGACCATTGCCGGAGCTTTGCTGGATATTTATAAAGAAGCTGCTCTCCGGCAGATCACCCGATCAGAGCTGGAAGAAAATCTGGAGCCTTTCCTGAAAGCCGCTTTGCAGGGCAGGGCGGCCGCCGGGATGAATAAAGTAATACTCGACCATTGTGAATTTTCGGCGCGATCCGGCGAACACGATCCTGCTGCAGAACGGGATAAGCTCTTTAAATGTGCCGCCGGATTACTGCCCCAGGCGCCGGAAGATGCCGCAGAATTCCGCCGGAGAGTTGCCGCTGCCATGGGCAAACGGGATTTTTTACAGCAGGATATTTACGGCGATTTGCCGGAATTTGACCGGCTGACAGTGGTGCCGGATTGGAGTGCTGCGGAACTTTGTAATGTATATAATGTGAATTTAGTGCAGAGTCTGCTGTTGTATGCCGAAAGTCTGGAACTGTCGCTTGCCGACCCTGACCCCATGACTTTGCGTAAATTTATGCGGAGATTGAAATTTTACCGGCTGCTGGCTGATGTGGAAAAAATCTCCGCTCATGAAGTCAAACTGGTGGTCAGCGGTCCGGCGGTGCTTTTCGGCGAAAACCGCAAATACGGTTTGCAGCTGGCATCGTTTTTTCAGGTGATACTTTTGATGAAAGAGTGGAAAATGCGCGCCAAACTCCATTTGCGCGGCGACGAGCGGGTGGAATTTCTCAATCTTGCCAGCAAAAATTGTGATTTGAAAAGCTCCGCTCAACGCTGGGCGACTTGCGTCCCCGAAGAAGTGCTGATGTTTATCCGCGAGTTTCGCAAACACTCCATCCACTGGCAGGAAGCCGCCGATGCCAATTTGCCGGAGATCGCCGGTAAAGGGGTGATCTTTCCTGATTTTTCGTTTGCCGCGGTCCACGCTCCCGGCCAGGTGGTGCATGTGGAGTTGTTTCACCGTTATTACAGCAATACGCTGAAAGAGCGGTTGGATTTTCTGCTGAAAAATCCCCATTTTCCGCTGGTGGTTGGCATCGACAACTTTTTGCTGAAAAAGGATGGACGAAAAGATTTTCTCGCCGCTTATGAAGCGGTCAAGTCACATATCTTTACTTACAGCAACTACCCCGGCGTGGAAAAAGTCTGCCGCGCGCTGGATAAAGTTGCTGCATTGTAAAAATCACACCTGTTTTCTTACCCAGGTAGCAGTTATACCTGCTGGCAGCACTCTGCCGGTGGCTTCCGGAATAGTCATTTCCCGGCTTTGGATGGAGCCTTTGCCCAGCACTGATTCCAACAGCCGCTCCAGCCCCAGCGGGGTAAAGCCCGGCGAATGGCAGCTCAAAGTAACAAAAGCATTGCCGTCTTTTTCCAGCAGATCCCGGCACATGGCAAGCAGTTCGATGATCTGATCGTCGATCTTCCAGAGCTGACCGGCGCTGCCTCTGCCGAAGCTGGGGGGATCCAGTGCGATGCCCCGGTAGCGGTTGCCGCGGCGCAATTCGCGCTTGCAGAATTTATTGACATCATCAACGATCCAGCGGATGCGGTCGGGCACATCATCGTTCATGCTCTGATTTATTCTGCCCCATTCCACCATGCCCCGGGAGGCGTCAAGGTGCGACACCAGTGCCCCCGCTCTTGCCATGGCCATTGAGCCGATGCCCGAATAGGCAAACAGATTCATGGTTTTGACCTCTTTGCCCAGAGTGGGGATGATCTCCTCAAAGAACTCCCAGTTCTGATACTGTTCGGCAAAAAATCCCAGATGCCCGAAACTGGTGGGCTTTATGTGCAAATTGAAATTGCCCCAGCGCATTTCCCAACTCTCCGGCAGCTGGCGGTTCATGGTCTTCCATTTGCCGTGTCCGGAACTGTCGCGGAGAAACTCCGCATCGGCTTGCAGCCATTGATCTTTGGAGAGCATGGGCTGCCAGCAGGCATTAAGGGCAGGGCGGATAAGTTTCCAGGGACCAACCTGTTCAAGTTTGCGGAAGTTGCCGGTATCAAGCAATTGGTATTCAATGATTTTATGATCGGATTTTTTCATTCTTCTGTTTCATCCATGACTTGTTCAACGGGTGTCTGCACCGGCTTTATACCTTCGGCGCAATATACGATTTCGCCCCGGCAGACGGTCATCAGCAGCCGGTTGGTTTCCTGCTCAAAGATCGCCATATCTGCCCGGGTCCCCGGCCGGAGGATCCCCCGGTCGGTCAGCCCCAGCGAAAATGCTGGGTTGTAGCTTACGCTGCCGGCGGCATAGGTTTCGTCGGTATTGGCATAATTCATCAAACTGTGCCAGCCGGTATCCAGCATGGTTGTTGTGCCGGCAAGTTTGCCGTCAACGGTGTGGGAGAAACCGTTTTCCACCACAATAACCGATTCGCCGATAAAGTATTCTCCGTCGGGCATACCCGATGCCATTGTTGCATCGCTGATCGCCACCAGCTTGGCTCCGGGTTTGCACCGGCAGGCGAGTTCCACCATGCGCGGGTGCAAGTGCCGCCCGTCAATAATAAGTTCGGTGGTGACCCGGTCATCGGTCAGGGCTACGGCGGTAATGGAAATGTTGCGCTGTTCCAGAGGCGGCATACCGTTGAACAAATGTGTGCAGCAGCGGGCGCCGGCATCGATGGCACGCAAGGTTTCGCTTTCGTTGGCAATGCTGTGCCCCATGGATGGCTGGATGTTGTTTTCGCACAACAGCTCCACAAGTTTATCTGCATAGGCAAGTTCCGGCGCAAAAGTTACCCGCCGGATCAATCCGTTGCCCGCGGCGATCAGTTCCCGCGCCAGCCCGAGATCTATCTTGCGGATGGCGCCTGATTCCTGGGCACCCCTTTTCTGCACATTGATAAAGGGCCCTTCCAGATGGATTCCGACCGGTTCGGCACCGGGGACTTCCGCTGTCATTACATTTGCCAGGGCTGCGATCTCCTGAAGCATCCGTTCTTTGGGCAAACTTACCACTGTCGGCACAAAACCGGTTATTCCCCGGGATGCCAGCAGATGGCTCATGTTCTTTATATCGCCATTCTGATTACTTGCCCGGGAGGCGTCGAAGCCGCCGGCTCCGTGGATATGCGAGTCGATAAATCCCGGCATGATGTAGGCGTTGGGCAGATCGTAAACTTCCAGCTCGGCATCCATATTGAATGCTGAAGCCCCGCCGATACCCAGAATGGAACAGTCTTCGCAAAGGACTGCGCTCTGATCGATGCGTTTCTGCGGTGTAAGAGCGTAACCGGTTTTATAAAGCCGGCGTACCCGTTTTTTTGTTTTCATATAAAAATCCTGAAAAGGGTTTGCATTTTCTCTGATTATGTATATAATGTAATCCGGCAAAAGAAAAAAAGCAAAGGTTCTTAACTAATTTTCCTTTATATATCCAATATTGCAAAATGTCAAGTCCTGAAAACATAAATTTTGCAACTTTTTTTCTCGAAAACTTTTCATTTTTGATTTGTAATATTGACAAAAGCGTGTAAATTGATAATTGTTCGCCGCAAGCGAAAGCTGGGTGAGGCTGTTAATAACTTGTTAATAAATTGTGTGCTGATTTGCAAAATTTGTTGTAAGTTGCGTTTCTTCTATAGAGATTGATGGTTTTACGACAAATTTGGCAGTCGAAAGGCAGCCGGTGGATGACGGAAAAGTGATTTTTTGAGCTTGTTTGAGCTCAAAAAAGCTGTAATTATCTGATAGATGATGAATTGCAGTACAACTTGCCGTGCAGAGTGCTGAAGCGGTTTTGCAGGGCAGGAAAATATCTTGCAAGCAGTATTTGCAAGGAGTTGTGAATAACTTGCGCCGTTTTTTACAGAGGAAAAGTATTAAAAGTAAAGTTTATATAATTGGATGCGGGACTCGGGGAACGTTGCCCGCCGGAAATCTTTTTTGGGTAAAAAAATGTTTAACGGAGAAAAATTAGCTGCGGAATTGTGGAAGATAGCCGCAGAAAGATTGCACGCTCTGGTGCCGGAAAATATCTACGAACAGTGGTTTTCCAGCATGCAGCCGCTGCGTCTTGAAGGGGCATGTCTGGTGCTGGGGGTAGCAGACGATTTCTTTGCCGAATGGGTGGAGAACTCTTATTCCACACAGATAGCTGATGCTTTAAGCGGCATTGCAGGACACGATTACGAACACAAGTTCGAAGCCGGGTATTTCCCGCAGCAGCCGGAAGAAAAGCCCGAAGCTGTTGCCGAGATCGCCGCGGAAACCGTGCCGGAAACTCTGCCGGAATTTTCGGAAGACAGCTTTGCCAGACCGGGAAGTACCCGGGTGAATTCCAATTACACCTTTGCCAACTTTGTAGTGGGCGAAGAAAACCGCTACGCTTTTACCGCAGCCCGCCGGGCGGCAGAAAAGCCCGGTCTGTTCAATCCGCTTTATATCTACGGCAATACCGGGATCGGTAAAACCCATTTGCTCCATGCGGTTGCTCATGAAACCCAGAAAAACAATCCCCAGATGGTGGTGCGCTATGCCACTTGCGAAGAGATACTCAACAGTTTTGTTGAATCGCTGAACAATCACAAATTCGGTGCATTCCGGTCGCAACTGCGGGATGTGGATATGCTGCTGGTGGACGATGTGCATGTGCTGGGCAATAAAGAAGGGCTGCAGGAGCAGTTCTTCAACGCATTCAATGCACTTTATTCTGAAGGCAAGCAGATCATTCTTACTTCGGATAAGCGTCCGTCGGAGATCGCCGGGCTGGAGGCACGTCTGGTTTCCCGTTTTGAACAGGGGTTGACTACCGAGATTTATGCGCCGGGTTTGGAAGTGCGCATCGCTATTCTGCGGGGTATGCAGCAGGATTTCATGATGCGTTTCGATGATGAGATATTGGAATTTATTGCATCGCGTATCTCCAGCAATGTGCGGCGTTTGCGCGGTGCACTCATGCAGCTTTTGACCCGGGTTTCGCTGGATCCGGATATGCCGGTAACTCTTGAACGGGTGGAATATATACTTCATTCGGTGTTTGAAGAAGAGTTTACCAGTCAGCAGATCACGGTGGATGAGATCCAGAAAAAAGTTGCCGAATACTTCAATTTGCGCATCAGTGACCTTTTGAGCAACAAACGCCCCAAGAGTATCGCCGAACCGCGCATGGTGGCAATGTATCTGGCAAGAAAACTTACTACCAGCAGTTTTCCGCAGATCGGCAGTGCTTTCGGCCGCAACCATGCCACGATCATGAATGCCTGGGTGAAGATCCCGGAACTTTGCAGTAAAGACGAAGAACTGCGCCGTGCAGTGGCAGTTCTGGAGCGCCAGCTCAAGAGTTGAACTGCGGTATAAATCTTGCCTGATAAAAAATATTGCGGCGTTGCCCGGTGGGGGATGGTGCAATATTTGTGTTATTTTGAGCATAAAATATTTGCAAATATCTTTTATTGTGTTATATTATAGAGATTGACACGGTATTAACACAATATCGTTGCCGCCCTCGATCGGGAAAGTTCCGATCGCAGCGATCATGACAATGGGGTCGTGGTTGCGGGTTCCGTGAGGTGCATAAAGATTTGCAAAAGTGCTTTCAAAGTGCTGGAAGTCAGCAAATTATATGATTTGTTGATGCAAATTTTTTGATCGTTGCAGAGCTGCTGGGCAGTATGCGGTATAAACTCAACAAAGAGTAACGATCAAAAAATGGATACAGCAAAAAACATCCGAGTTTACAGCGGCAGCTCGCATCCGCAGCTCTCCCGCGACATCGCTGATTACCTTGGTATTTCCCTGGGCAGAGTTCATCTGGAAAGATTTCCTGATGGCGAAACCTGGGTTCAATTTGAAGAAAACGTACGCCGCTCGGATGTGTTTCTTATTCAGCCTACCTGCTCTCCGGTCAATGAAAACCTCATGGAGCTTTTGATTATGATCGACGCTGCCCGTCGTGCTTCGGCGGCGCGTATTACTGCTGTTTTGCCCTACTATGGTTATGCCCGTCAGGACCGCAAGGATCGTCCCCGTGTTCCGATCACCTCCAAACTGGTCGCCAATCTGTTGGTTTCTGCCGGTGTGGATCGTATTATTACCATGGACTTGCACGCGCAGCAGATCCAGGGCTTCTTTGATATCCCGGTGGATCACCTCTACGCCCGTCCGGTATTGGTTCCGGAATTGCGTAAGGTTTTGGGGGATGACCCGGTGGTCTGTTCGCCTGACAGCGGCAGCGCCAAGATGGCTATGTATTACTGCGACATGCTTCATGGCGGTTTTGCGGTGGTTGCCAAACGGCGTCTTTCCGGCAGCACTGTTGCCAGCAGTCATCTGGTTGGTGATGTGAAAGATAAAATCTGCGTGGTGACTGACGACTTGACCAGTACTGCCGGTACCCTGTGTGCCGCTGCTGATTTGCTCAAGAAGGCCGGAGCCAAAGAAGTTTACGCTGCAGTATCCCATTGCCTGCTGAACGAAAAGGGTAAGAAAACTTTGTTGGAAAATGGCTCCATCAAGCAGCTTTTTACCACCGACGCAGTGCCGCAGAAAGATAATCTCAACGGCAAAATCAAAGTTGTTTCGGTTGCTCCGCTGCTGGGCGAAGCGATCATGCGAATTCACGAAGGCAAGTCGGTTTCCTGTCTTTTTGACGAAATCCGTGCTTGATATATAATATTGTAAGAACCGTAAAAAAGGTTTTAATAAACAGAGGGTCGGTTTGTAAAAGCTCGATCCGGAACAAAAAAGGAAAAGATCAATGAGCAAAGAAATCATGGTCACCACCAGAACTGAAACCGGCAAAGGCGCAATGGGTCGCGCCCGCAAGAACGGTCAGGTTCCCGCCGTACTGTACGGCAAAGGTACTGAAAATGTGATGCTTTATGCATCGGTCGGTGAACTGGACAGCGCCAGACTTACCAAGGGCGAGGAAGTTACTCTCGTGCTGAATGGTGAAAAGATCGCTGTGTATGTTGCAGAACTTCAGGTCAATTACATGAAGAGCCAGATCGTGCATCTGGATTTCTGCCGGGCGTAAGTAATGCTGTCTGATCGCTTGAGAGTTGGATATGGCATACAAACTGGTAGTCGGTTTGGGAAATCCCGGCAGCGAATATGCTGAAACCCGTCACAATATGGGGTTTATGCTTCTGGAGAGGTTTCTCCGGAGTCATCGGCCGGAGCGCTGGGAAAAGGTACATATCTGCAACAGTTATTGTTACGTCGGCAGTTTTGCCGGAGCCAGGCTGATATTGCAGCTGCCGCAAACTTATATGAACAACAGTGGAACGGCAACTGCCAAGCTTATGCGGCAGGAAAAGATCGATCCGTCGGAAGTGATCGTAGCTTACGATGATATGGATCTGGAGCCGGGGCGGTTGCGGATACGCCGCAACGGAACATCCGGCGGACACCACGGCATCGACTCCATAATAAGTGAGTTGGGCGGCAACGGCAACTTTACCCGGCTGCGGCTGGGTATAGGTCACGGCAGGGAAACCATCGACCATGTGTTGAGCAAGTTTTCTGAAAGTGAGATGCCGGCAGTGGAAGCTGCGCTGACGACCGGCTGTAAAGCGTTGGAAATGATATTGCGCTGCGGCGTGGGCAAAGCGATGAATGAATATAACTCGTGGAGCTATCAGGCGCCGGAAGCAGAAGAAAAAGCATCAGACAAAGAAAAAGAAACAATAAAAGATCAATAACATTCAGGAGGTCTTATTTTGAAAAAGTATGAATCGCTGTTTATTCTCGACGTGCGTAAAGTCGAGGACGAAGGTAATGCATTGAGCAAGGAATTCACTGCTCTGGTCGAAGGCTGGGGCGGTAAGATGACCGCAGCTGATCCCATGGGCCGTTTGCAGTTCAGCTATGAGATCAAAAAACGCAAGGCCGGTATCTACTGGGATTTCCACTTCGAATTGCCCGAAGACAAAGTCAACTTGATCAAAGAACAGTATGCGTTGGATGAAAGAGTTCTGCGCATTCTGACCGTGATCGATGAACGTCCGGAAAATGCAGTCACCTGCTTCCAGACCCCGATCATGGATGATGCTGAATAAGTTGTATTGAGGGATACTCCAACGGAAAAAGTTCGGTAAACAAACAACAGGAGTTTGAACATGCCTTTGAACAAAGTATTTTTGATGGGTAATCTGACGCGCGAACCGGAATTGCGCTACACCCCCGGCGGTGCCGCGGTCTGCGAGTTCGGTATTGCGATCAACCGCACCTTTACGAGCAATAATCAAACGCGTGAAGAAGTGTGTTTTGTGGATATTGTCGTGTGGGGCAAAAGCGGTGAACTCTGCCAGCGTTATCTCTCCAAAGGTTCACAGGCATTGATCGAAGGGCGTTTGCAGTATGATCAGTGGGAAGATAAGACCACCGGCAAGCGCTCCAGCCGTTTGCGTGTGATCGCCGAAAACGTGCAGTTTGTCGGTGCCAGACGCGAAGGTGCCGAAAATGGCAACGGCGGCAATGCTCCCCAGGGTAATTACCGTAACAACAATAATTTCGGCGGCAGCGGCAACTACGGCAATCAGGGCGGCTACAACAACCGGCCCATGCCGCAGCAGTCCTATCAGAATGCTCCCAATGCAGGCGGCATGCCTCCCATGCCCCAGGAAGCGTTCAATCCGGATGCCGGCGAAGATGATATTCCGTTTTGAGTAAAAAAAGTAATTTGCACACAAGAACAAAACTTATATAAAAGTCAAGAGGTTACACGATGTTGAAGAAGAGTTCCCGTCGGCGTCAGCCGGCCAAACCGAAAGTCTGCCGCTTCTGCGAAGCGAAGATCAACTTTCTGGATTTCAAAGATGCTGAAACTCTGAAGAAGTTCCAGACCGAAAAAGGCAAGATCCTGCCCCGCCGCATTACCGGTACCTGTCTGGATCACCAGAAGATGCTGGCAACTGCCATCAAACGCGCCCGTATTGCTGCGCTGGTTTTCTAATTTGAAGAGATGAGGGAATAATATTATGGCTAATAGTGTTAAGCTGATACTGCTGCAGGACGTGGAAAATCTGGGTCTTGCCGGTACCGAAGTTAGTGTTGCTCCCGGCTATGCCCGCGACTACCTGATCCCCCGCGGTTTTGCTGCCAAGGCTACCCCCGGTATCCTGCGTGTGCTGGCTGCCAACAAAGAAAAAATCGAAGCCAAGCGTCAGGCCGAACTGGTTGCCGCTCAGGCTGTGGCTGCCAAACTTATGGAAGCCAATATCGAAATCGCCATGCAGGCCAGCGAAGACAATCAGCTCTTCGGTTCTGTTTCCACCCGCAACATTGCGGATGCTCTGACCAAGGCCGGTTTTGAAATCGCTCATACCCGCATTGTGATCGAAAGCCCGATCAAGAGCATTGGCGAGTTTACTGTAACGGTCAAACTTCATCACGAAGTTGCCGCTGCACTGAAAGTCAATGTGGTGCGTGCGTAATCTGAACTGATGGGATCATAAACTCATGAGTGAAGAATCTTCCAGTCCGCGTTATAAAAGCGGACGGGAAGCTCGATCGGAAGGGCGGCCCCGTGCCGCCTCGCCGGTTGCAGAACGCCCGTCCCCGCACGATTTGGATGTAGAACGCGCAGTATTGTCCGCAATGCTGCGCGATCCCGCTTATTGCGGGAGTAAGGCTGTGGAGCTTTTGAGTGCGCCGGGGTCGTTTTACTCGCAGGTTCACCGGGAGATCTTCGCGGCCTATATGCGTTTATACAATGCAAGTGCTTCGGGTATAGATGTACTTGCTCTTTCGGCAGAATTGCAGAAAGCCGGCAAGCTTGAGAGCTGCGGCGGTCTGCCGGCATTGGCGGAGTTGGAAAATGCGATCGCATCGACATACAACTTTGACCGCTGGTGCACCATGCTGCGCGATTATGCTACATTGCGCAATATGATCAATGTTTGTTCCGACGCTATCCGGAAATGCTACGATGGCGAAAAGGATGCAGCCGACTTGGTCAACGAAATTGAAAATGACATTTACAAAGTGCGCGGTGACTCCGACGGCACATCCATTGTGCCTTTCAAAGAGAGTGTGCTGGCGGCTTTTGAACATATCAACAAGATCATCAATAAAGAGGAAGAACCGGGGATCATGACCGGTTTTCCTGATCTGGACAACATGACCGGCGGACTCAAGCGCGGGGAAATGTTTGTGGTGGCAGCGCGTCCGTCTATTGGTAAAACCGCGCTGGCGCTGAATATAATCCGCAATATCGTGATGAAAAATCAGCCGAAAACAACTGTGTTGTTCAGTTTGGAAATGACTCACGAACAGATCTCCACACGCTTGATCTGTACGGAAGCAGATTTGTCAGAACGGGCTTTCCGCGACGGCAACTTCCGCAATCAGAAAGATATGATGCGGTTGACCAGCGCGGTCAGCAATTTGAAGAATGCCCCGCTTTTTATCGACCCCACCGGCGGTTTGACAATCGCTGAATTGCGGGCCAAGGCGCGGCGTATGAAAATACAGCACAATATCGATTTGATCGTCATCGACTATCTGCAGCTTATGCAGGGCTCGGGCAATGAAGAGAGCCGTCAACGGGAGGTTTCGGAAATTTCCAGCGGGATCAAATCTCTGGCCAAAGAGTTGAAAATACCGGTGATGGTCCTGGCGCAGTTGAACCGCGAAGTGGAAAAAGGTACGGCATCGACGCTGCCCAAATTGAGCCACTTGCGCGAGTCCGGTTCTATTGAACAGGATGCTGACGTGGTGGTGTTTCTGCACCGCGACCGGGATCAGGCCAAGAACCTGCCGCCCGGGCAATCGGTAGAGGCAAAATTGATCGTGGAAAAGAATCGTAACGGCGAAACCGGTTATGTGAATTTGGAATTTTATCCGTCAAGAATGGAGTTTGTCAACGTCCGCTACACGACTGATGACCGGCCGTCGGCAGAAAAAGAACAAAAAAGTTGAAAAAAAGTTCCTTTGAAAGTGGTATTTTCAAGGGAACTGTCTATATATTATAGTAGTGCATTTCCGCAAAGCGGAAAAATATGAAATTTTAAGAGCAAGTTGGTACTCATGAAGCGAGCGTATATTACTGGACGGGGATTGGTTACTCCTTTAGGGATCGGGCAGAAAGAAAATATTGCGGCATTGGCAAGCGGTGTCAGCGGGATCTGCGCCATACCTGATTTTATAGAACATAATCTGGAGTCGCAGGTCGGCGGCATGGTCAAAGTTCTGCCGGATGCCTCCAAATATGACCGCAAGCAGCTGCGTTTCTGCCAGCCCAATGCGCTCTTTGCTCTCGAAGCAGTAAGCGAAGCTTTGGCTGAAGCTCAAATCCCTCAGGAAGATGTACCCAATTTGCGAATAGCTTTGATCGGCGGGGTGGCCGGCAGCTATTTTTCCATGATCCACAGCATGACCCAGGCGTATTGCGAAAGCGGCAGATTGCGCGATGTGTCGCCCTTGAGTGTGCCGCGGGTGATGCCTTCATCTACGGTGGCAAATCTTTCGCTGCACTTTGGTTTTAACGGCGAAAGCTACGATGTCAGCGCCGCTTGTTCCAGCGGGGCTATTGCGGTGATGCAAGGCGCCCGTCTGATCGAAAGCGGCATGTACGATATTGTGGTTGCCGGTGGTGCCGAAAATCTGGATTGGGTGCAGGCACTGGGCTTTACCGCTGCCAGAGCATTGTCCAGAGCTTACAACGAATGTCCCGAAAAAGCGAGCCGCCCATTTGATGTCGATCGCGATGGTTTTGTGCTTGCCGAAGGTGCCGGTTTTGTGGTGCTGGAGTCAGAAGAAAGCATGAAACGCCGGGGCGTGAAACCCATTACCTGTGTCAGCGGTTGCGCCAGCAACAGCAACGCCAAAGATATGGTGGTGCCGGATGCTGCCGCCAGCGAAGCGGTAATGCGCGAAGCGGTGAAAAATGCCGGGCTCAAAGTCGAAGATATAGCCTATGTCAATACCCACGGCACCGCGACCAAAGTTGGAGACCCCGTGGAAATGGATGCGATCAAGGCGGTGTTCGGTTCCAATGTGGCGATCAACAGTACCAAATCCCAGACCGGACACATGATCGGTGCCACCGGGGCGGTGGAGTTGATATTCTCGTCGCTGATGATGGAACACAAGTTTCTGTCGCCTTCCATAAATCTGGATAATCCGGAACCGGCTTTTGACTGGGCGGATCTGGTGCGCAGCTGCCGCAAAAATGTAACGCTCAAACATGTGTTGAGCAACAGTTTTGCTTTTGGCGGCAGCAATATAAGTGTGGTTTTGAGCGATTGCGTGAATTGATCTATGAGTGAGCTTGTGTTGCCGCGCAAAAAACTTGCCCGGCCCGATTGGCTGCGTATAAGGGTGCAGCCGGGGGATGAACGGGAAAAAGTGCGCGCTTTGATGACCCGTTTGAAATTGCACACGGTGTGCGCAAGTGCCCAATGCCCGAATTTGTGCGAGTGCTTTCATCACTCCACAGCCACATACCTTATTCTGGGCAGCGAGTGTACACGGGATTGTAAATTTTGTGCCGTACCCCACAACTCTCATCCCGCGCCGCCGGATCCGGGGGAACCGGAACGGGTGGCGGAAGCATCGGCAGAGCTGGGGCTGAAGTTTGTGGTGGTTACTTGCGTTACCCGCGACGATCTGCCCGATGGCGGAGCCGGACACTTTGCAGCTACGATCAAGGCGTTGAAAAAGCGTATACCCAATGTAAAAGTGGAAGTGCTTACGTCGGATCTTCATGCCAAAGAAGAACTTATCAAGATAGTTTTGGATGCTGAACCTACGGTGTTCAATCATAATATAGAAACTGTGGAGCGGCTTTCTGCCAGCATCCGGTCGGTGGCTACCTACCGGAAAACGCTGGAAGTTCTTTCCATAGCCAGCCGGTTGTCGGCAGGGAAGATCCCGGTCAAATCCGGTTTGATGGTGGGCTTGGGCGAAACCGATGAAGAGGTGGAGGCCACTTTGCGGGATTTGCGAGCTGCCGGGGTGTCCATTGTAACGATCGGGCAATATCTGCCGCCATCTGATACCCATTGGCCGCTCCAGCGATATGTTACGCCGGAAAAGTTTGCAGAATGGGCGGAATACGCCAAAAAGCTGGGTTTTGAACAGGTGGCCAGTGCTCCATTGGTGCGCAGTTCTTACCGGGCAGGGGAGCTTGCCGGTGGCTGTTAAGTTCAACATTGTATTGGTGGCGCCGGAAATTCCGCAGAATACCGGCAATATCGGCAGAATATGTGTTTCGACCAACTGTCGGCTGCATCTGGTGAAGCCTTACGGATTTATTCTGGATGATAAACATTTGCGCCGTGCAGGGATGGATTACTGGCAGTTTCTGGATGTAACCGAATACGAAAACTGGGATGATTTTCTGGAACGCAATCCCGGGGCGGAAATGGTATTTTTTTCCACCAAAGGCGAGCGGAGCTATTGGGAGATAGATTATCCGGAAAACCTCTATTTGGTCTATGGCAATGAGGGGCACGGTCTGCCGGAAGAGTTTTACTTGCGTTATCATGATAAACTTTGCACGATCCCTATGCCGGGAGATCACAGCCGCAGTTTGAATCTTGCCAATTCTGTGGCGTTGGGTATTTACGAAGGGTTGCGGCAAATGGAGTTGAAAAAGTGAAAAAGATCGGCGATTATCTGGAAATTCACGATTTATATGCCGAAACAGCTTCGGAACAGATCAACGAACAGCAGGAAAAAGCCGTGATCAGGGGCTTTTTGAAAGCGTCAACTCCGGTCAAGGTGCTTTATATGGCATCGCTGGAATTGGATAATATGGAAATGCACGAATCATTCCGTCTCTCGTTTGAGCCGGGGAGTGAACCTATGGAGCTGCCGGAAATAGCGGTGATCAATCCAATTCGCAGCAGTGATGAAAAGATCGGGAATTATAAATTGACATTGAAGATCTACGCTGCCGGCGGAGTTGTGCACGAATTTTCCCATAATGTACGTTTCTGACCCTGTGTTATGAGTAAGAAAGCAGCCGATAAAGAGTATTACATTTGCCGCAAAGGTATGACGCATATCGGGCCGTTGAGCAAAAAAGCTCTGCGCTGGTATCTGATCAGCGGAGTTATCGATGCTCAAACGCTTGTATCTTGCAACGATGATAAATGTATGCTGCCATTGGGGGCAAGTGGTGCTGCCGGTGAAATTTCCCGGGCGATCCAGATTTGGTACCGGATGTTTTCTTTGCCGATATATTTGCTGTGGCTGGCGTTTGTGCCGCTTTTTTCGGCAGGAGTGGCGGCTTTCGGTATATATTCCACATTGCATAACTGGTGGATGCTGCCCTGTGCTGTATTGGTTGCCCAGTTGGGGATGAGTTACTGGCTGTGGCGCACATGGAACATGCTGTTGACCGATAAACACTCGATAAAAGCCTTGCTTTACGCTCTGCCGATGAGTTTGCCCATAGTAAATTGTGTCTGGATATGGATAGCTTATATACGCTTGCCCAAGTTTTGGAACGATTATAAGCGGCAGCTCAATATAACCGAACGCACCTGCTATTGGCCATACTATGTGGCAACGTTCTTTTTTTATCTGATGATAGCCGGGGCAGCAGCCATATTTTTTCTTGGGACATCTCACCGGGCGATATTGATCGAAATAGTGGGTGTGATAAGCTGGTTGTGGTTTGGCTGTTCATTGCTGTCGCTGGCAATATCGGACGCATTCTGTACCCGGGTAATTCAGGAAAAATTGAGCCGTCTGGCGTTTGGTTCGGTATGTCTTGCAGCCAATATCGATTATGATTTGCTGCACCGCACGGTGCTGGCAGTCAGATTCAGCGCCCGCAAATCATCACGTTTGCTGGCAATGGCGGTGCTGGTGATAAGCTGGGCTCTCGGCGGGTGGTTCTGGCTCCACGCGTTGGAAAGCACACTGGAAGCAATGTATATTCCGGATAAACAGGTGATCGTACGCCAATCTTTCCCGGAGTGGAAAGCATTTTTCCTCAAAGAAGTCAAATCGCTTTTTGATTAATCAATTTTGGTCAGGATCAGCGCTGACCGGCAGGGCAGATACAATTTCAATTCGTGCTTAAGCAGATTGCCGTCTTTTTCCTCCCGGGTAAAGTAATACTGTCCGGCTGCCAATCTGCTGCTGCCGCCGAAGCGCGCTTCGTCGCTGTCAAGGAGCAGTTGATATTTGCCCGGCATGGCTTCGATGCCGTAATCGGTGTAGGAGTTCACCCAGTGGAAGTTGAAAAATATCCAGAGATTGCCCCGCTCAAAGGCTATGATCTTATCCTGATTGCAGACTTTCAGTTTCCTGATGGTGTAGAGCCATATATTGAAATCTTTCAGCGTTTTCAGCATGGCGCGATCGAACTTGCCCAGTGCTGAATAAAAGAGTTCATCGTTTTGCTCCAGATCCCATTGCCGCCGGGCGTAGTGGTAACTCCAGTTATTGCCTTCCCGGGGAAAATCTATCCATTCCGGGTGGGCGAATTCGTTGCCCATAAAGTTCAGATAACCGCTGTTGGCGGCAGCAGCCGTTGCCAGACGGGTCATTTTGTGCAGTGCCACGGCACGGGCGATATTGCTGTTGGTATCAAAAGTCCGCATCTTGGTATAAATATCGCTGCCAGCCAGCCGGAAAAATGCGGTTTGACCGCCGACGATCGCCTGATCGTGGCATTCAACATAGCTTACGCAGCGCTCATCGCGGCGGCAATTCTGCAATTCATAAAAGAGTTGATCCATGTTCCACGCTTCATCGGGCAAATCGAAAAGTTTGAACCACAGATCCGTTACATTCATCGCCATGCGCATATCAAAACCGGCACCGCCTTCGGAAATTCCGGCGGCGATCCCCGGCATACCGCTGACATCTTCAGCAATGGTAAGCGCCTGGGGATCGACTTCGTGGATCAATTCATTGGCAAGCGCCAGATAGGTGAAGGCATCTTCATCCACACTCAAATTAAAGTAATCCTGATAGGAGGAAAAGACCATGTTCAACCCGTGGTGCATATAAAGCATACTGGTTACGCCGTCAAAGCGGAACCCGTCAAGATGGTATTCTTCCTGATAAAAACGCAAGTTGGAGAGCAGGAATTTGACCACTTCGGTTTTGCCGTAATCAAAGCATAGCGAATCCCATGCAGTGTGTTCGCCACGGCTCCCGGCATGAAAGTATTGCTCCCGGGTGCCGTCAAATCTTGCCAACCCTTCCACTTCGTTTTTTACTGCGTGCGAATGCACCACATCCATGATCACCCGCAAATTCAATTTATGCGCCCGATCGACGAGTTTTTTCAGGTCATCGGGGGTGCCGAAACGGCTGGATATGGAAAAAAAGTTTGCCACATGATAGCCGAAACTCCCGTAATAAGGGTGACTCATGATCGCCATAAGCTGAATGGTCGTATAACCTTTGGCGGCGATTTTCGGCAGAACATTTTCGGTAAATTCATTGAAAGACCCTACTTTGTATGCCTGTTGAGCCATCCCCACATGGGCTTCGTAAATCAACTCTGCCGCCGGTCGGGCAGGGGATTTGTGCTTGAATTTATAGGGCTTTGCCGGATCATAGACTTGCGCGGTAAAAATATTGGTATCGGGGTCTTGCACCACAAATTTTGCGTAAGCCGGAAGCCGCACCCCCACAGTTCCATCGGCAAAGTATATATGCAAACAATAGTGCATACCGTGCTGGAGCGTATCCGCCGGCAGTTTTATTTCCCAACTGCCATGGGGTATGTCGAGCCTTTGGAGTTCGAATTCATCTTTTTCAGCAAAATTGGAAAAATCCCCGACTAAAAAGATTTTTTTTGCCGCAGGAGCCCATTCCCGGAAAATCCAACTGCGATCTTTTTGCCGGTGCAGCCCATAAAACTTGTGTTCGCTTGCCGCTTTTTTCTTGAGTTTGCCCCGGGCTGTCCCCGTAAGCAATTTGCGCATAGCGGCAATTTTTGCCATACGCCGGTCAAGATCACCGGAATAGGGCAGCAAATACGGATCGCTGCGCAATGGGGTTTGCTCAAGCCGGTTGCAGCAGATCTGGGGTGATTTCATGGCGGTCAATCCCGATCGACTACCAGCGGGCACTGGAGCATTTCTTCATAAATGCGGATGTACGCCTGGGCGGTAACATCGTGGTTGAAGCGCCGCTGGGATTCTTCCATGATCCGGGCAACTTCCCGGGTGCGCACATCGACCGGAAAGTCGTAAAACTCCATCGCCCGGTCGATCGCCCACGACAACGCATGGGCATCGTAGTCGTTGAAGATAAATCCGTTGCCCCGGTGCTGCTGAACATCCAGCATCTCCACCGTGTCGTGCAAGCCGCCGGTATTATGCACCACCGGCAGGCTGCCGTATTTGGGCGCGGTCATCTGGGGCAGGCCGCAGGGTTCAAACAAACTGGGCATCAGCATAAAGTCGCTTGCCGCATAACCCAGCTGCGAAAGATCGTTGTCAAAAGGTACGACTGCCAGACGGTCGCCGATGTTGTGCATGTTGCGGATGCGTTCAAAAACCTCGTAGTACGCACCATTGGCAACCACGGCGATCTGCAGATTTTTATGATGATAGCGCGCAAGCGTATTGTAAAGTATTTCTGCCAAAAGTTGGCAGCCTTTCTGCACCGGGTCCAGCCGCGACGGCCAGAAAAACAGCGGAGCATCGGCATTGACCTGCAAACCGACTTTCTGCTGAAAAAGTGTCTTCAAGCGGCGTTTGACTTCGTAGTGATTGCTGCTGTTGTATTTTTCGGGCAATGCCGGATCAAGTTCCGGAGTTTGATTTTCGTCGGGTGCGTTCAATATGCCTGACGCGCACCCCGCATGGTACTTGCCCCGGATCTCGCTGCGTACAGCGGGGGGGACAAAATCGAACCAGCCCTGAACGATCTCTTCCAGAAATGTGGGGCTGACCGTATTGATAAAGTGTGCCGCAAAGATCCCGCTGGCCATCATATCCACCGGGTTGCCGGCGCGGCTTTCTTCGTAATTTACCGGTATGCGGTCATAATACAGCTCTTTCCAGAATGTCGCCGCGTCGATGCCACGGTCTTCGATCTGCTCAAGAGTGGTCTTCTGGGTATGGATATTATGCACCGTAAAAAGGCACGGTATCCCCAGACGTCTTGCCATGCCGGGGATCAGCCCGGTCATCCAGTCGTTGCAATGGATCAGATCGGGGTTGACTTTGGGGATTATGTTATTGATAACTTCCCGCTGAAATGCCAGAGCCACCAGCATACTTTCTGCCGAATAACTGGAGTACACCCGGTCGCGGTAGTAAAAGATCCGGTCTTCTGCCAGATGTACCCGGTTGTCGGTCAAACCTGCCAGATACATCCGCAGCTCGCGGCTGACCAGGTGGTTGGTGGAAACCCTGAAAATCTGCCGGTAATCCGGCAACGCCACATGCACATCCGCTCCCTGCCGGTACAAAGCCGACACCAGCGAAGCCGATACATCCGCCAGCCCGCCGGCTTTGGCTTTGAGCCGGTTTGCCATATTGCCCATGCCTTCGGGCAGATAGGTTATTTCCGGCGTTACCACCAGAATTCGCGGATTTTTCTTTTTTCTCGGTTTGATTACCACCTTTGCCATACAGCAGACTCCTTGCAGTAAAACTGCTTATTGCGGCCAGCACATAAATCCGGGAACGCTGTTTTTCCAGCTGTCGCCCACCGGGGTGATGCGGGCAGTCAGACCGAAGCGGCCGGAACTTTTGCAAACGACTTTGTGTTCGTACAAATAATTGCCGTTACCCAGATCTTCAACCATTTGCATACTGTAACTGTGGCTGGAAATGATCTCGTTATGCACATTGACATGGCCGGTGTAGATCTGCACATCCACTTCAGAAGGCTGCAGTTCATTAAGGTACACTTTGACCTTGACATTGAAGCTGTCGCCCACATGGATCTCTCCTCTGAAGTCGCCCTCAATGACCGGTTCTTCGATGCGCATATTGGGGAAATTAGCCTGCAAACGGCGCTTCTGTTCCACCAGAGCCGAAGCACTGGCGGCGTTGTCCTGACTCAAAGTTTCATAATTTTTCTGTGCGGGAGTGTAGAACATATCCCGGTAATCTTCCACCATACGCAAGCTGGAGAACATGCCCAGACCCATGGCGATAGAGTTTTTCATCATCCGAATCCAGCGGGTGGGCAGATCGTTGTTGCTGCGTTCGTAGAAAAGCGGAATGACTTCGGTTTCCAGAATATTGAACAGCTCCTGCGCTTCAAAGTTATCGCAGTCATCCGGGTTCTGATAATTTTCGTTGCCCGGGATCGCCCAGCCGTTGCCGGGGACATAGGCTTCGTCCCACCAGCCGTCGAGAATACTCAAATTCAAACCGCCGTTGATCGCTGCTTTCATTCCCGAGGTTCCGCTGGCTTCCTGGGGGCGGCGCGGATTGTTCAACCACACGTCCACACCCTGCACAAGTTTGCGGGCCATGCCAATATCGTAGTCTTCCAGAAAGACCAGCCGGTGCGATACACCGTTCTGGCGGGCAAACTGCACCAGTTCCTGGATCAATCGTTTGCCGTTATCATCTGCCGGGTGAGCTTTCCCCGCAAAAATGAACTGCACGGGCGTGGTTTTATTGGCAAGCAGCCGCAGCAGCCGGTCGCGGTAGCGCAGCAGCAAAGTACCCCGTTTGTAAGTGGCAAAGCGGCGGGCAAAACCGATCGTGAGAATATGCGGGTCAAGTATGCCGCGGCTTGCATTTTCCTGCGGATCGGTAACCACACATTTCAAGGATTTCTGCAAGCGCTGACGGGTGTAACGCACCAGACTCTGGCGGCAGAGTTCATGGGCTGTCCACAATTCGTAATCCGGTATCTGATCCAGCCGCTGACGCAGTTTTTCGTACTTGGGATTCATCAGGTAATCGCCGGGCAGGTAGTGATCAAAGAGCGTCCGCTTGCGCGTGGAGATCCACGAGGACGGATGGATACCATTGGTTATGTGTTTGATAGGGATCTCATCCAGCGCTCTGCCGGGCCAGAGATTTTTCCACATCTGCCGGGCCACTTCGCCGTGGAGCTTGCTTACGCCGTTGCTGAAGTTTGCCAAACGCATACCCAGCACGGTCATGGACATCTGGTTGCTGCTGTTGCGTTCGCCAATGGGTACGCCCCACTTGAGCATACGTTCTATATCGATGCCCGCCGCAGCACACAATGGCGCCACAAAAGGACGCACCACGTTGAAATCAAACACTTCGTTGCCCGCCGGTACCGGGGTGTGAGTGGTAAATACATTGCTGCGCCAGACGATTTCCAGCGCGGTATCCGGCGAATAATTGAATTCACGCACCAGATGCTCGATCCGTGCCAGCGAGAGAAATGCCGCATGCCCTTCGTTCATATGGCAGACTGCCGGAGTTATCCCCATAGCGACCAGCGCTTTGTAGCCGCCCACGCCCAGCAGCAGTTCCTGTTGTATGCGGTTGCGGGTGTCGCCGCCGTAAAGCCGCCAGGTCAGCGAGCGCAGTTCCGGGGGATTTTGCGGTATTTCTGTATCCAGCAGCACCAGCGGCACGTTGCCGACTTTCAGCACCCATACTGCTGCGCTGACTGTGCGGTCGCCCAGCGGGATGGTGATGGTCACTTCGTTGCCCTGGGGATCCAGCGCCCGGGTAATGGGCATATTGTGGATCTCGTTTTCCGGGTAACGCTCCTGCTGCCAGCCGTTGCTGTCCAGCACCTGACGGAAATACCCCTGATGGTAGAGCAATCCCACCCCCACCAGCGGCAGGTGCAGATCGCTGGCGGCCTTCAAATGGTCACCGGCAAGCACGCCCAGACCGCCGGAAAAGATACGCACGCTTTCGTGGATACCGAATTCCATGGAAAAATATGCGATCTTGCGCTGACGGATATCATCATTGGAAACATCGCGCCGGAAGGCTGTTTCCGCATTTTTCAACTCTCTGACATAAAGCGGGTCGGCTGCCAGTTCTTCAAGTTTGCCCTGGGGCAGTTTGCTCATAAATAAACGGGTGTTGCCTTCCACTTCCTGCCAAAGCACCGGGTCGATGCGTTCAAAAAGCGCTTGAGCTTCCGGGTGATAGCACCACCACATATTGTAAGAAAGTTCTTCCAGAAATGCCAGTTCCGCCGGCACCGAGGGCGCTACATTGTAGAGTCTTAAAGTATTGGTCATATAAAAACCTTTGTTTTT
>JAFVQX010000193.1 GCA_017504585.1 Lentisphaeria bacterium | reverse complement strand
TCAAGACCTTTTCCAATGTCAAACCTTCAGCAGAGTAATCGACCCCCAGAAAACCGTTGACCTGCAAATCAACAAATCCGGGCAGACTGTTAATAGAAATAGCCATTTTTATATATCCTTATGGTTAAGTGTTTTGTTGCAAACAGCGGCAGGGACTTGAGGAGGGGGAAAAGACCTTTTGAGGAAAGGTCCTTTTTCCCCTCCTCAAACTCCACCCCTTTTTCCCAAACCTTTTATTGGCATTTATCTTTTTGCTGTGCAAAAAAGATAAATGCCCTTTAAAGTTTGAAAAAATCCTCAATGCCGTGGTATGTATGACATTTGTCATTTACCTGCCCGCATTTTGAACAGAACCTTGGGTTTTATCGTCAAAAATTTTACAACTCTTTTAAGATACCATAAATAAAAACTTTTTCAAGCTTTTTGGTACTTTAAATCGCACAAACAGGCAAGTTTTACCGTTTCTGCCGGAGCGGTTACTGCTATATAGTTGTCGCTCCAGCCGTGGGCGATGTTATCTTTATCGACTGTTTCAAAGATCACCGGCAGCGTTTTACCTTGCATACTTGCAGCAAATTCGTTTTTCATTGCTTCGCCCAGAGCTTCCAGTTTCCGGTGGCGGAGTTTCTTCACGTTATCCGGCACCTGATTTTTCATCACCGCAGCCGGAGTTCCGGCGCGTTTGGAGTAAGAAAAGACATGCAGATTGGCAAAGTTCATCTTTCTGACAAACTCGTAACTCGTTTCAAACTCTTCATCGGTTTCGCCGGGGAATCCGGCAATTATATCCGTACCCAGATGGATATCGGGTATAAGTTTTCTTGCAGTGTTGACAAAAAGTTCAAAATCCCGGGTCGTGTAATGCCGGTTCATCCTCTCCAGAACCGAGTCGCAGCCATGCTGCAATGCCAAATGGAGAAAGCGGCAGACTTTGTTCGGGTACTTTGCCATGGTTTCCAGCAAAGTTAAATTATCCAACGCCGGTTCCGTGGAGCTCAAACGCACCCGCCAGCTGCCGGGAATGGTTTCGCAAATCGTTTCGATGACCTTGCACAGATCCTTGCCCTCATCGGAATAATTACAGGTATTCACCCCGGTCAGCACGATTTCGGGAGCCCCGCTTTCAATGGCTTGGCGGCAGTCGGCAACAACTTCGGCAAACTTCCGGCTGCGGGAGGCTCCCCGGGTATAGGGTACGATGCAGTAGGTGCAGAAGTTGTCGCAGCCTTCCTGGATTTTTATAAAAGCCCGTGTCCGGTGGGGGAACAAGCCTTGAGCATTCTCGGCAAAGTTCTCCGCCTTTATATCCCGGCTGCGGATAATGGCAGGAAAATCCTTGCTGTGCAGTATTTCAGCAAAGTTCCGCTTTTGCACATTGCCCAGTTTCAGCCAATTTTCTTTAGCGATATTTTCTGTATCAACTTCGGCGGCACACCCGGTAAAGACGATTTTGGTTTTGGGGTAAAGCTGCTGCATTTTCCGTGCCGCCTGACGGCTTTTGGCGGCGGCGGCGGCAGTTACCGCACAGCTGTTGATTATCACCAGTTCCGGTGCGTCAAGAGCTTCGTCGCCCTGCACAAAATAACCCATCCCCGCCAGCCGGTCGGTCAAGAGTGCGGTATCCGCCTGATTGAGCCGACAGCCCAGCGTGATGATTTTTGCCGGTTTGAGTTCAGCGGGTTTGTCCATTGCCCCGAACCATATATTTGTAGGTGACTAATTCATCCACTCCCATAGGACCACGGGCGTGGAGTTTATCGGTGGATATGCCGATTTCCGCACCCATACCGAACTCGCCGCCATCGGTAAACCGGGTGGAAGCATTGGCGTAAACCACGGCAGAATCAACACTGTTGAGGAACTTTTCAACTGCTTCGGCATCACAACTTAAAATGGCGTCGCTGTGGTGGGACCCATATTTATTGATGTGTTCAATGGCTTCTTCCACGCCATCGACCACTTTGGCGGAAATACGCAAATCAAGGTATTCGTTATAGAGATTTTCCTCGTTGAGCACTTCGGCAGCAGGAGCAATTTTCCGGAACGCTTCGTCGGCAAACACGGTAACACCGTTTTCGCTCAATGTTTTATAAAGTTCCGGCACAATAGTTTCAGCAGCCGCTTTGTCCACCAAAACCGTTTCCAATGCGTTGCAGACCCCGGGCCGCTGGCATTTACCGTTGAGTACGATCTTGAGAGCTTCGGCTAAATCGCAGGATTTATCTAAATAAGCGTGGCACACACCTTTGTAGTGTTTGATAACCGGCATCGTGGCACCGGCTACCACCGCCCGGATCAGACTTTCGCCGCCCCGGGGAATGATGACGCTCAAATATTTATCCATTTTAAGCATGATCTGCACCGCTTCCCGGTCGGTCCAGGGTACGATCTGCACCGCTCCGGCAACCAGACCGGCTGCCACGCCGCCCTTATCCAGAGCTTGAGCCAGAGCGATATTGCTGTTGAACGCTTCTTTGCCGCCCCGGAGGATCACGGCGTTACCGGCTTTAAGGCAGATCCCGGCGGCATCCACCGTAACATTGGGGCGGGCTTCGTAAATAATGCCGATCACCCCCAGCGGAACAGCTACTTTAGAGATCTTTATACCGTTGGGCCGGGTGAATTCAGCAATGACTTTACCGGCGGGGTCAGCCTGACTTGCCACATCCCGCAAGCCTTGAGCCATTGCTTTGATGCGTTTTTCGTCCAGCATCAAACGATCCTGCATGGCACTGGAGAGGTTGTTCTTTCTGGCGTTTTCCATATCCAGAGCATTAGCTTTCAGCACTTCGGGAATGGCGGCTTCCACAGCATCTGCCATAGAGTGCAGAACTTTGACTTTTTCTCCGGCACTCAAAAGTGCCAACGCCCGGGCGGCACGCAAACTCTGTTCGCCCATTTCAATAAGTTTTGCTTGCATATCCATAAAAATCTCCTTGATAATGTTACAAATTTTGCGAAACTGAAGTGTTGAACTATATCATTTATAATTATAAATTTACCACACAAGTTATGATTTGTCAAAAACGCCAAAACTATAGCAAGCCGCCGGTGGATACAGCGCGCGGCAATGTCGAGTTTTGCAATGCCCTGCCCGAGGGATCCGGCTTCGTTTTACTACGCCGTGACAAGGTGTACCTTCCGATCCGCCTTCGCATAAAGCTACGGCGGACAAGCCGAGGTGCAGGGTTGCGGCAAGGCTCGAGATTGCCCGCGATGTGCCACCGTACTTTGATTTCTCACAAACTTCAGATAGCCCTTAATTTTCCAGAAAATCATTGCCGGGAAAATGGCTCTGTGCCAACTTGTGCAATAAACCGTGATCGCCCATTATCAGTAAGCCGTCGTTGAGCAATATTTTTGTATCGCCCTGGGGCATGATGAATTTGCCTTCACGCCTGATGAGCATAACTCTTGCCGGATGGGGGATCTTTATCTCTGCAAGAGTTTTCTCCAGACAAAGCGAATTTGCGTCTACTTCGAACTCATGCATTATACTGTCCAGCGAGCCGGTATCTTCCAGTTCCAGCGGCATCCGGGCTTTATCCTGCAAAGGGCTGTCCAGCTTGAGCAGCCGGGCAAAGGGCATCAGCGTTCTTCCTTGGATTATCACCGAAGCTATGACCATACAGAACACCAGATTAAAGAGCTGGACCGCATTTTCGCTTTTTTCCGCATTGCCCGTCAACCCTGCCGCCAGGGGGAAGGTTGCCAGCACGATAGGGGCCGCTCCCCGCAGTCCCACCCACGAAATAAGCAATCGCTCCCGAATGTTGAATTTGCTTTTGATCAAACACAAAAATACCGCCAGCGGCCGGGCAACAAACATCAACGCCGCCGCCAGCAAAAGCCCCCGCACCCAGACCGCATTGAATAAACCCTTTCCGGGTATGGCAATAAGGTCGTTGAAAGTTACCAGCATACCCAGCACCGTAAACATTGCCACTTGCATCAGCCACGCCAGCCCGTTGTTGAAACGGATTTGGCTTTTCTTGTAGTTGTAGCGGGTGTTGCCCATGGTAAGCCCCGCACAATATGCCGCCATAAAGCCGTTGCCCCAGATACATTCGGTAACGCCGTAAGCAGCAATGACAATAGCTATACCCAGCACAAAATAAAGCCCTTCATAATCCAGTTTGGCTCGATTGAAGAGCCATTTGCCCGCCCAGCCGATGAGAAATCCGCAGCCAATGCCAACGCCCATACGCACCGGGAACTCAATAGCAAACATCCAAAGCGGTTTCTCCGCAGGATCACTCAAAAAGCTGACCATAAAAATCGTCAGCAAAGCCGCCATGGGGTCATTGCTGCCGGATTCAAATTCCAGAGCCGAAGCCAGATCGCCCTGCAAACTTACGCCTTTGCTGCGTAAAATAGCAAAAACCGCCGCGGCATCGGTACTGGAAACCACCGCTCCCAGCATAAAACTCCACATCCACGACCAGCCCAAAAGAAAATGCACCGCTATTGACAACAAAGCCGCAGTACCGAATACCCCCACTGTTGAAAGCAATATACCCGGCAGAGCGATGCGGCGGACATTGCGTATATTAGTTTCCAGCCCGCCGGAGTAAAGAATGAACGCCATTGCCACAGTACCGATGATATTGGCAAATTTCACAGCAGGTCCATCCGTCATGGAAAACTTGATATCCGTAAAAGACCCCAGATATATCCCGGCAGCTAAAAAGAGCAGCAGTATGGGCATATTCATCCGGGAAGATATCCGGCTGGAAAAGACCCCGTAAAGCAGCAAAGCCGCCAGCACCAGAAAATTAACAGCGTATTCAGATATTTCCATTACTCACTCCATAAAAACATTGTCAGGTAAGATACACCCAAAAGAGCTTTTTTCAAATAGAATAAGTGTTATTATATAAAATAAAAACAGAAAAAATCAACATCACAAAAAATTTCAAAAAACAAGCTTCTCATATATTTGCGATGATTTACAATTTGGGATCAGCTCTTGGGAATTTCTTTCCGGAAATCTCCGGGTGTCATGCCGTGACTTTTCCGGAATGAATGTATAAAATATGCCACATTATTGAAACCGCACAGTTCAGAGATCTCGGCCACTGATTTTGAGGTGTTTGCCAATAGAGTTTGAGCTTTGTCGAACCGCAGTTCCAGCAGATATTTTTTGGGCGTGTCGGTAAAAAATTTGTTCCACTCCCGGTAGAATGTGCGGCGGCCCAGACCGGCTTGCCGGATCTCTTTTTCTATATCCAGATCGGTATCAAAATGCATTTCTATTTTGCGGGCCACCTGGAAGATCTTTTCATTGGGCAGAGTACAGACCGAGTGGATTTTTTTATTTATTTTGTTGAGCATGGCTTCCTGTGCCATTTGCATTGCCAGCAGATCCACCCGGTCGGCATTGCCCGGCACCGAAAGTGTGTGCAGAAGATGATTTAACTCGCCGCGGAGCTTTTCCATGCGTGGCGTCAGTTGAAAAAAACAGTTCTGAAGATTGAACTCTCTTATATTTGCACATGGCACGCTATATTGAAAAAACGTTTCTTCCCGCAAGGTTTGCGGCGAAAGTCTGACGGTATCTTCCGGCGTAACCAGCACCATGTATGGAGAGTGGAGCGGTACGGTATTGCCGTTGAGGATCAAATCTGCCGGATGTTCAGTTTTCCAGACAAAGGAGAGATAACTGTTATCCGGCTGCAGATTTTCGAGTATGTAATCATTGCGCTGATAAATCGCAACACAAGCAACCGGCAGCGGAAAGTTGCAAGTCCGGTTGATATGCGAAAGTCTGAATAAATCTTTATCTTCAATCATCTGTCACAAAAGTTATATTTTTTGACCGTTTTTTATTATTGACAAACAAAATTTTTCATTGTATAATATACATAGACAATGCTTTTCAGCAAATAGTGTTGTATAAAAAACAGGAAATTTTTTAATATTTTAAAGTGCAAAAGAGGTAATATCGATGTCAGAAAAAAACAGAAAATCATCCGCAAACTCATTTACTTTGATCGAACTATTGGTTGTGATCGCTATTATTGCAATTCTGGCGGCAATGCTTTTGCCCGCCTTATCCGCCTCCCGGGCGAGAGCCAAAGCCACCCAATGTTTGAGCAATCTCAAACAATGCGGTCTGGCGGCAACCCAATACGCTGATATGTATAACGAATATATCGGCATGGGGGCAGGAAGATTTGCCCGGCTTTATATTACAGTTGGATTGTTTGATAAAAGCCAGGCGATACCGGCAGTTTGTCCATCGTCGGCACCTTACCAATACGCGGTGGAGGATGACGGCGGTTCTTACTATACTTACGGTTGCCGGGGACTGGTAACGCTGCCCAAATCAATGCGGTCGGGTACATATTTTTCGGTTTCCGACGGGAATTTTCAGACCATTCCTTTGAGCCGACTCTATGACTCCAGCAAGTTTATAATCTTTGGTGATTCGTGGCACAAAAGTTTGAAAAAACAAGCCTCCAATGTTAATTTGATTGAAAATAATAAAAGCACCTATTTTTATATGGCACACAACAATATGGCAAATATGGCGTATGCCGACGGACATGCCGATACGTTGCCGCCCCGGCAGTTTATGCTGGATGCCAACTATGACTTTTGTGTTTGGCCCGCAACCTCCAATCAGGGATATGGCGGGTGGATATATTATTTTGACAGTTCCGAAACCATACAAGGTAAATGGGGGGTAAGATGAATAAAATATTTTCTGTTATGCTCGCAGCGGCAGCTTTTGCCGGAACTTTGAGTGCAGGCAATCCCGAAGGCAATCTTGTTAAAAACGGGGACTTCAAGCACGGATTTTTTCACGAAGCCATACCGGTAAAAAGTGCCGGGAATGCCAAATTTGTTATCGGAAAAGAGCCCACAACACAAAACCGCTTTTTGCGTATGGAAGTTGTGAGTTTGAAAAACACCAACAACCGCTTAACGCTCAACTGTGCTTTTATGGTGGGCAAAAACGGCAAAAATTATGGTTTTGTTGTAGAACCCGATACCGTTTATGAAATAAGTTTTGATTATAAAAGCTCTTACGGTGCAGTGCTGTGGGCAAGGTCATACAAAACAAAGACCGAAAAGCATTGGGACGCTCAATCCCTCCGGTGTAAACCCTTTGCCGCTCCTGCCAGTCCGGAAAAATGGACAACTTACCGCGGCACATTCAAAACTGCCGCCAATTCGGTAACGGCAGCATTGATGGTTCAATTTTGGGCAGACTCCAAATCAGCCAAAGTAATGCCCCAAGTCGGTACTTACATTGAAGTCGATAACATCGTGATAAAAAAGCAAGCTCCGGAACCCGGCAAGTAAGCGGGAGATAACAAATGATAAAAAATATCTTTTCTGTACTGGTTTTATCGGCATGTTTGGCAGTGCCGGCACAAAATTTGCTGAAAAACGGAGCTTTTGACAATGCAGATTTTTCCGGGGAATTGGCAATCCAGCAGACTCACGGCAGAGTAAAAGTTGTTCTGGAAACGGAAAATCTGACCTGGAACCGCTGTTTGCGTATGCAGATAGTTCATTTGAAAAACACCGCGGAAGCTCAACTTTTGAACACACTTGTCCGGGTGGGCAAAAATGGCAAAAATATGGGTTTTCCGGTGGAACCGGATACAACTTATGATTTCAGTTTTGAAATCAAAGGCACCCGCAGCGTTGCCCTGTGGGCAACTTTGTACGACCGTTCATGCGGAGTTGAAAAACAATGGAGCGGCAAAAATATCCGCCCCCGGCCAGCCAATGCCAAAGGCGAAAAAGAGAATTGGACCAAAATCAAAGGTTCTTTCAGAACCAATAAAGATACCAAATTTGCCACATTGAATTTTCAATTCTGGGCTGACAGCCGCCAAAGCAAAAAGATGCCCGCTGTCGGTGAATATGTTTTGCTGGATAATATCAAAATAAGCAAACGCAACACCATAACCGCTGCCGGGAGTGTGGGCAATGCATCTGCAGAAATACCCCGTCCGGCAATGTTGGTACCCGGCAGGATGGATTTTCAGCTGCAACAGATCAGCAAAACTGCCGCTGTGCCGGTAAGTGTGGAAAGTTCTGCCGATGCGGAGAATATAAAATTTTCAATTACCCTGCCGCCGGGGGCTGCCGATCTTAAAACTGTATCCGAAAACAGTTCAAAACTCTGGCAGGACGATGTGGTGGAACTGTTTTTTGCCCCACTGGGCAGCGACCGGGGCTATACGCAGTTTGCCCTTGCCAGCGGCGGCGGCAGATTTTATAAAGCCGGAGAAACAACCGGAGCATTTGACCAATGGCAGGGCAAGTGCGAGATCCTCAAAGATAACAAACGCAAATTCTCTTTTGTTATTCCGTGGCATTTGCTGGGTGCCGGAAACAAAATTGCCGACGGCACGCTCATCGGTTTCAATATCGGCGTACAGTTCAATAAAAAGTCCTACACTTTTTCTTCGATAAAAGTCAATTTCCGGGATATGAAAAACTTTGGTTCGCTGATTTTCGGCAGCGTTAAAGCGTACCGGAAAAAGGCGGCAGAAAGTTTGAAAGCTGTGCCGGAAGAATTGAGTGCTGAAGTCAAAAAGTTCAGCAGCTCAAGCAATAACGATCCCGGTCTGGCGGTGGCAGAATTTGCTGCACTTCAAAAGAAAATCAATTCTGTCCGGCTGGGTAAAGCGGTTTTTCTGACTGCCAAATTGGGTTTGAATAACGATTTTTCGTATCCGCTGGAAATCACCCCCGATCAGCTGATAAATTCTGATATAAAACTTTCGGCGGCACGCGGCGAGATAGTCTATCTGCCATTGGCGATCATGAACCGCACCGGCAAAACCGCCGCCTACCGTGTGGTGGTACATAATGACAAAAACAATTTCAACAGTGCTGAAGTTACTGGCTTGACCGGGGATTTCCCAAGTAAAAACATCATTTTCCGCGAAGCATTGCTCATCAAAGACAGCAACGGCAAAAATCCCGGCATGATCTATGACCCGCTGCCGGAAATGAATCAGGCAAGAGTCATCACCGTCCCCGCCAACGGCACGGGCGTAGTTTTTGTGGAATTTGATTGCCACGGAGTCAAGCCCGGAAAATATACCGGTTCGGTACGGATCGTTCCGCTGGCAGAACCGGCAGCTTTCAAGCGTTACAACTATCAGGGAGCGATGAAAGATCATCCGCTGGAACTTGAAGTCATAAACGCCGAATTGCCGCCGCCCATGCCGGTGAATATGTTTACTATGGGTATTTCGCAAGATTATGTAAACAAGTCACAGCGTTTGGGCGAACCCAGGCTGATGATCTCAAGTTTTTATTTTCCGTTCAAATTCGATGAAAAAGGCAACCTCGTCAGCAATAAAGCTCCGGCCGCAGAAAAAGCCATTGAACGATGCAAGAAGTTTTTCCAAAACGCTCCCCGCAAGGATAAAGTTCGTTTTATGGTGGGGTACAGCATCTACGATGTATTCAAACGCTCTGTCATGCCCAAAAGTATAAAAGTATTCACTCCCGAGTGGGAAAATTGCTGGAAAAACTATTTCAAAGCCATGTGTAAAGTTATAGCCGACTGCGGCATCCAGCCTGCTGATATATGCTACGAAATGGTCGACGAACCCCGTATCAAATACGAAAAAGAGTATCTGGCAATGATCAAACTTGCCAAAGAAGCCGTGCCCGAAGCCCGGCTGATGATGACTTGGGGCCCGCTGAATTTCGGATACACGGCAGAAAAGATCCAGCCGTACGAGTCTTATGTATCGGTTCACTACTATCACTGGCTGCTGCTGCGCAGTCCCAAGCTGGTCGAACATATCAAACGCATGAACAATGCTCCCGGAGTAACGACCGGTCTGTACGAGTGCAGCACCAACATCAGAGAAAATCTGCACAGCTATTTTTCCTTGCACCCGTGGCGGGTCTGTCTTGACGGTTTTGACGAAGTGGGTTTTTATCAATTTACAGCCAGTCCGTGGGGGCAGGTTGGTGCAGTGGATTGGAAACTTTCCCCCCGGGGCGAATTGACTTACCGGGTGGACGATCTGTGCGTACCGTCGATCCGGATGCTGGCTCTCCAGCAAGGAGTGGACGATATACGCTACTTGAGAAAACTGGAAGAATATCCAAATATTCCGGAAATCGCCGGATTGCTCAAAGAGTATAAGGCAAAAGTCCTGAAACAGGTTCACAATTCAGCATTGCCGGCGGAGTTCCGGCAAAAAGCCCGAAAACTGCTGAAAAAATATTCCGGTAAGTGAATTTGATTTTTACGGCATAAAAAAACATCTCCGGCGATTTTTTGGCTGCCGGAGATGTTTTTCTCTATTCTGACCGGTTTTACTTGGTCAGATTTTTGATCGCCGCATCGATGATCGCTTCGGCGGCGTCGGGCGCCACCGAGTTGATCTGGGGCTGGACTTCGTAGCCGCCGCGCTCAAAACATTCTTTCATAGGTACATAGCCGGAAACCGACTGGGCAAGCGTTACCACAAAAGTCTGCTTGAAGGGGCTCTTTTCGCGGATGGCGCGGGTGATGCCGTTAAAGGGTTCGCCCGGCAGCGAAACAAAGGCAAGATCTTTGCCGATGGTAATAGCCGTAAGTCTGCCGTCGTGGGATGGCGTACTCTGGTTGTGGCAGTTCAAAGCCGCCTGGGCAAACAGACGCAAAGCCGCCGGAACTTTGTTGGCAAGGTCCTGACTTTCCAAATCACCTTCTTTGGGGATATCCGGCACCGTATCCAGCACATGCTGGGCGGCGGCAACTTCTTCAGCAGTCAGCTTGCGGTGAGGGATCGTTACCGAACCGACTTTTACGCAGACTTCCGCATCGGCCACCGGTTGCAGATTTGCCAGCGCATCCGCAACGATCCTTGCATAGCCGCGACCGATACGGGCGGCTTCGGCGGGGGAAGTTTGTTTGATATCCTGCCGGAAGTCAAAGTGGTTGATGTCGCCGGAGCAATCGTCCAGCACCAGCACCGGCAGACCGCTTTTGAGTTCGTGCTGCAGTTGATGGGCAAAGTGGCCGAACCAGTCTGCCGAAACAATATCTCCCCCCACGGTGTCGCCGTGGTTGGCGATGTTGCAAAGCAGCGCGGCGATCCTGCCATGCTGTTTGACTGCCAGAATATTGATGGTGCGGTCAAAGTCGCTTTCCGGCTTGTCGATATCCGGGTTGCGCCAGCCGGGATTGGTGATGACGGTGCCGTTTTTCATAAAATAGCGGCGGACAAAGCCGTAGGGGTTGTTATAAACGGAAGTGCTTTCCAGCGTGGCTTCCTGCAAATTCATAAAAGCACGGCGGATGGCGCGGAAAGTGGCCTGGGCGGTTTCTTCCAAAGCAAACAGCGTCAGTTCGTCCAGATTTCTGCGGTATTCCGGCCCGGTGTGGGTATGGGTGGTGCAGATGATCAGCGAATCATAAAGCTCTCTACCGTAAGCATCCACAATGAGTTTTTCCAGCTTGTCCCACAAAGCCTGCGCCACGTTGCACAAGTCAAAGCTGACAAAACCGAATTTTACACCATCGCGTTCCATAGCCACGACTTTGACATAAAGCTCGTCGTAATTGCCCCGGTTGGGGCGTTTGTTGGCGTAACCGGCAAGGCCGACGCCGATGGGCGGGGTGATGATTTCCTGGGCAAAACCTGCTTTTAACATAGTAAAACTCCTTTGATTGAGATATTAAAGTTTGATTTTAATATACATTATTAAAGTAATTTTGCCATAAAAAATTGGTGGATTGCCAATAAAAAGGCACATCTTTTGCCCCAAAAGCTTTATGCAGTCAAATATATTACCCGGAACATAAAAAAAATGGGGTGTTGCAAAACCTCATAAAAGGTTGCAAATCCCCTGTTTTTTTGTACAAATTTTTGTTTGC
>JAFVQX010000192.1 GCA_017504585.1 Lentisphaeria bacterium | reverse complement strand
AAGATATCAAGCAGTCCCTCCCGGGGGGAATAGATTTGATTTGTTGCAAAACAGACCAGATATCACGCCGCAGTGTTGGATAAAAAAGAAACAGGGTGGAACTGATTTATTTGGGCGTTTATGGTGGGATAGACCATCTGTTACCATTCGCACTGAATTCTTTAAGCCGGAGAAAGGAAGATATCTGCATCCGGAACAGCATCGTCCGATAACTCATCGTGAAGCTGCCAGAATACAGAGTTTTCCTGATGATTTTATTTTCTTTGGTTCTAAAACAGAAATTGCCAAACAAATTGGCAACGCAGTTCCAGTAAAATTGGCTGCTGCAATTGCACAAAAAGCTGTTGAGATTTTAGATGGAAGTCTTTCTTCCGCAGATAGAGAGACATCATTATCTGTTTACAAATCATGGTTATGTGAAAAAATAAAGGTAAATGAATATGGCTCCCAGATCACAGAATAAAGATCCTGAAATTTTGCGAAAAGAGTTGATTGCTCTGTTTGAGAATTTTGAATCATCTTTGAAATCTGGAACATTGCGGCAAAAAGTATTGGCTTTGATTCCTGCATTTCGGTCATTACGAAACCTCGGCTGTTCTTTAATACCGGCAAATATTGCTAATTCGGCAAGAGAACGTATAATACATTATTTTCAACAGTATCCCAATATTGTCATCAAAGGTGATGAATTGCTGGTTGTGTCTGGTATTCAGGAATACGCAAGAAGAATCCGAGAGTTACGAGTTCAGTATGGCTGGAAAATTTACAGTGGAGTAACCATAAAAGAACTTATTGAAGAAGAAAATGCCGCCGGTTTGGAAAAATTTACTAAAATGAAACCGGATGAATATGTACTGACGGATGTAATTCAAGATCGTGATGCAGCTTTTCGCTGGAACACCGCAAATACAATTCGACGTGGCAATGAATCTGTCCGAGATAAAATTTTGAAATACTTCCAAGCCAATGTTGGGAAACAGGTTTCAGGAGAAGAATTGCGCTATGTTGCAGGAAATAAAACAGAGTGGGCTCGCCGAGTTCGTGAATTGAGAACCGAATTCGGCTGGTCTATTGTCAGTAAGCAATCCGGACGCCCTGATTTGCCGGTGGGAGCATATGTTTTGGAATCGCTCAAACAAATGCCGGAGCATGACAGAGCCATTTCTGATACTGTACGGTGTGAAGTTTTGGAGCGTGACAAATTTCAATGTGTTGAATGCGGCTGGAATTATGCAAAAATTAATCCTGCAGACCCAAGACATAATTTGGAACTTCATCACATAAAACACCATGCTCAAGGTGGAGCAAATACTGCGGATAATTTGGTAACATTGTGTAATGTTTGCCATGATAATAAACATAGCAAATGATCTGAAGGATAAAAGATACAAATTTAAGATTAAATTTTCGCAAAATTTCTTTGCGAAAGTTGTATATATTGTAATCGCAAGGATAAATAGCTATGCTTCAAAACACCTCCGAAATACTTTGGCACTATACATCAATAGATACATTGGTTAAGATATGTACTAATTTGACAATGCGTGCTACGCATTACGCTTTTATGAATGATGCAGAAGAAGTGAAAATGGGGGCAAATTCTATATTAACCGCAATTGAAGACATGTCTAAATCTCCTGAGGATAAAGAGACATTTAACTATTTTAGCACGAGGTTTAATAATTTGCTTGGAGACCCCATATTAAATCTTTTTTATATAATTTCTTTTTCAAAAGCTCGAGATGCATTGTCCCAATGGCGTGGATATACTCCGGCTTGCGGGGGATGCGCAATTGGTTTTGATGCTTTAAAATTGGGACAGGCGTTATCAAATAAGACAGACAGTAAGCATGGAATAAGACACGGCTCTATGGCATTTGTGGATTGTGTATATCCTAAAACAAGAAGAGAAATCCAGTTAACAGCGACTTCTTTTTTGAAACGGATAAAAGATATTTATAATTCACGAAATGAGAACAATCAAAGCGTGATTGACGCAAAAATATCCCTAGAATTTTGGAGACTTATGAGTTGGACATATTGTGTAAAAAATCCTTGTTTTGAAGAAGAACAGGAAAAACGTTTGGTGTTCAGCCATATTGCACCATATTCGACAATACAATTTGAAAATGAGAAGCCGTTTTTGGAGATTTCAATAGACAAAAAAATCTTCCCTGATTTAATCAAAGAAGTCATAATATCTCCACACGGCAATGTTGAGAAAAATACACGATTTGTTCGTTTCTTTTCTAAAGCTTTAGATGAAAAATATAAATATAAGACCCCAAAGGGATTGCTTTTTTCTGTAACCGAAAGCAAACTTCCTTATCGATGATAAAACGGCAATCCTGTAATATTTCAATAGAAATTTTGATAAAATAAAAAAGTGCAACAGTATTAATTTTGAGGCGTTTTTTTGATTTATATCCTCTCTCTCCATCCCAAATATTTTCCGCTACTCGGCCAGTCTTCGAGGAATCCTTTGTGGAGTTTGGAAATGGTGAGTGTGGCAGAAACTTTCTTGCTGTAAGAAGCTTCAATTTAAATACAAAATTAGAGATATTATCGGTAAATAAGCCCTTACTCTCCGTTGTTTTTTTCCGGCTGTTCGCCCCGCAGATATGCTGCCGGCGAACAGCCGTAATATTTTTTAAACGATGCGTAAAAATATGACAGCGAAGAAAAATTAAGCAATTTGGCGATTTGCGACGGCGTATGCGATGCCTCCAGCAGCAGCCGTCCGGCTTCTTCCATACGCAGCCGGTTCAGATAATTTACCGGAGTCTCCTTGTAATGACTTTTCCACTGCCGGAAAAATGTGGAAACTGACATGCCTTTGGACTCGATCAAACTTTTCAGGTCAATGGGCCGGTAACAGTTCAGCTGCAAATAGTAGGCAACTTCTTCAATGACCGGCTTCCGCCTGACAGTGATCTTTCCCCCCTGCATCCGGGCAAGGAACAGCTCTTCAAGCAGCTCAAAACATTGCAGATCCATCCGGTCAGCCATCGAAAAATTCTGCACACATGATATTTGTTCGATGATCGTGTGTACCAGATTAGTTATCCGGTCGGTCATATTCAAATTCCACGCCAGCGGCCCGCTCTGGAAAAACTGTTCGTAAATCGGTTGAAAATATTTTTTTGAATAAGTAAGGCAAAGGCTGTTCATCGCCTGATAAGGCGACACATAACTGAATTGTGTCCCAGGGCATTTCAGCATAACATGCGGGAATGAATTGATATACTCTGTACCGTTGATGATTTGCGTAAAACGCTTCTCCGGGTAGGTCAGCCGGAGGGTTATTTCAAATTGATCGTGGGGTACAAAAAAACTTCTTTTTGCCGGTTGCCCCGGTTCGTTCAACTCAAAACACCCGGGAAAATAACCGATGCGTTTAAGGGGATACGGAAAGGGGAATAACCGTTGCTCATCAGATAGATAAACAACATTATAGTTATACATCTTGCCAAACCTCTTTTCCGGCAGTAAAAACTTTATATTCTGCAAAGCGGGGGGACATCTTCTGCAAGCTAATATAATCTTGGCCGGAAGATTTTTCAAATTTCAACAGAATTTTTTCAGTAAAAATGATAATATTTTAAAATAAATTGCCAATTTTATGATATTGATTTTTTGATAAAACACTGTTATAGTACTGCCAATACAAGATTTTACACCTTTTTTGACATACAGGATGTAACTTAAATGATTTTTGATTTTCAGAAAAAATATGACATTGCCGTTGCCGGTGCCGGTGTAGCCGGTATAGCTGCTGCACTGGCGGCTGCCCGCCGGGGGCACAAAGTGGTTTTGCTGGAAAAGCAAATGCTGATCGGCGGCCTTGCCACCTCCGGGCTGATCTACATATATCTGCCGCTGTGCGACGGGCAAGGCACTCAAGTAACTTTTGGCATCTCCGAAGAAATGCTGCGGACAAGTATTGAATTTTCACCATTTGATTTTCCCGAAAAATGGGGCGGCAAAGTTGGCGGCAGAGATCTGCGGGGCAATCGCTATGATTGCTGTTTTTCACCCGCCGGTATGATCCTTTCGCTGGATGATCTGCTGCGGGAGGCCGGAGTCGATCTGTGGCTGGACAGCCGGGTCTGTGCAGTCCAGAAAGCTAATGATGGCAAGGTAACTGCTCTGGAAGTGGAAAATTGCAGCGGCAGAGGTGTGATCCATGCCGGGTATTTTGTGGATGCCACCGGCGATGCCACCCTCGTCCGGCGGGCGGGTGGCAAAACCGAAACTGCCGAAAACCGTCACACGCTCTGGATGATCCAGCGTTCTCCGGCAGAAAAACTGGTCTATCACTTTACAGATCAGATACATATCATACCTTTCGGCAGTGCCGAGCCGATCCGTACAGTAAATGGCGATGTCCGGCAAGCTGATGTCCACACCGATTTTATCCGGACAAGCTGGAACACCGCAAGGGAGTACTACCGGGAGTCATACCGCAGTGGAAAAACCGATCGCTACAAACACTATCCTTTGCATTTGCCCGCCATGGCACAGCTGCGGAAGATCGCCTGTATCAAAGGAGTGGAAACGCTGGAAGATGGTTCCGAATGGCAAAGATTTGATTCTTCGGTGGGGTTGTATGCCGACTGGCGGAGGCCCGGCAAAGTCTACGAAACACCTTATGGAGCTTTGATCCCTGCCGATGTAAAAGGTGTTTATGTTGCGGGCAGATGCATTTCGGCTGTGGGCGATGCCTGGGAATCCTACCGGGTCATACCTTCAGCCGCCATGACCGGCGAGGTTGCCGGGGTCGGTGCGGCTCTGGCGGTGGAGCGGAAGTGTGACGCTACCGAACTGACGGCTGAACAGCTCCGCACAGAATTGCGGAAAAACAACTTTAAATTTCACTTTGAAGAAGTCGGGTTGAATCCTGCTGAACATAACAACATAAAATAAAAAGGTACTGTGCATTATGATTTCAAGCAAAAAACAAGCTGCGTTTACGCTGATCGAACTCCTTGTAGTTATAGCCATTATCGCCATTTTAGCGGCGATGCTGCTTCCGGCATTGAGCAGTGCCCGGGAATCCTCCAAAGCCTCCGCATGTGCCAATAACATGAAACAAATCGGTATCATGCTGGCAACTTACCGGATGGACTTCAATGGTTATTTTATAAGATTTCAGCTGGAAGATAAAAAATTCTGGTCAAAATATCTCACTGAACAGCTTGTCCAGAAGCGTGATATATCTGACCGGGGTTATGGGGTTACTTTTGTCTGTCCGGCGGCGGCAGACGATAAATCCTACTATGGCGGCTATTCCATAAACACCTGGCTTTCCGGCAACAAACACAATACCTATGCAAATTGCAAAACCCCTGCCAAACCATATTGGGTCAATGAAACTTGCGTAGTTCAGCCCGATGCAGCGGTGGAGTCCACCGATAAAAATTATCGTGACTCCGGCGATACCGGGATCGTTGAACGGGTTTCGCACATACCATTCCGCCACAACATGCAGGCAAATATTCTATTTGTGGATGGTCATGTGCAAAGTATGAACGAAAAAATGGTCGTAGGCGGCAAAGATGCCTATTACGGCATCTTGCGTTACGGATTTGATTTTGGCTGCACATATTGTTCAAGAGGAGCATTTTAAAAATGAAAAAACTCTTTTTACTCGCTTTGCTCTGCGGTGGAACTGCTGCACTTGCCAATATGGAAATGCAGCCGGATGCTGACACGCTTTGGAGCTTTTCCAAACTTGATCAAACCCAATGGCGAGGTACCGGAGTTAAGGTCGAAAACAGTGACGGGGGGTTTGTTTTGAGCAACGAAAACGCGTCCCCCAAATCACCCCATTCCATTACCCGGAAAGTGGCAATTTCGCCGGACTACCCCTATCTGGTATTTGAAACTACCTCCATAACACCTTACAAAGGCTATCGGTCATGGTCGGTATCTTTGCGGGAACTGCAAAGCACTTTTGGCTCCGTAACCAATGGAGAACCGGGAATCGTGGCGGTGAACTGCTTTGAAAATCCCGCCCGGATACCTGCGGGGAAACAGGCTCATTTGCTCTTGTATTTTTATGACTTCAGCGCTGAATTCAAATATATAAAAATGGTCAAAAAACCGGATAATTATATTACCGTGACCGGGAGCTTTACCGAAAAAAAATCCATCAATGTTGGCGATAAAGTCAAATTCACCGTCTACCTCAAAGAAAGTGCCGAAGAGGTATCTTTGAAATTGCTGTTCAAAAAATGGCTCTATACAGTCAAAGTCAACGGTAACGAGGTCGTAGAGCTTACCCCCGAAGATAAAGAGCAGAAGATCTGGAGTGCCGAGATCCCGGTAAAGGCCCTGAAATGCACCAAAGCTGACCAGTTCAAAAAAGGCGAAATACTGCTGCGTGCCGTGGTCTTGGGCGGCAGCGTAAAAACTCCCATCTGGAGTGTATTGCAATATCCCTTTGAAAAAGCCAAATGAGGTATAAAATGAAAAAGTTTATTCTTTTGCTGCTGACATGCTCGGCTATCTGGAGCAATTCCGCCGAGCCCACCGTGGAAAAATGGCAGGGCGACCCCTTGAAACTGGATGGCAAACTCACTGAAACTGCGTGGAAAAAAGGTGCGGTATTTGCTGATTTTTCCCCTTTTGCCTCCGAAAAACGCACAAGTACGGCAGTCGACACAAACTTCATGCTCCGCTGCGACAAAGAGCATCTCTATATTGGGATCGAATGTGAAGAGCCGCTGATGAATAAAGTCAAAGCCCAGAAAAAGCCCCTCTGGTTTGCTGACGGCGTGGAGATCTTTCTGGTGCCCACCGGCAAAGATAATATCTTTTATCAATTCCGTATCAATGCCGATAAAAACTCTTTTCAGCAATACTATGAGGAAGGCGGCGGCATAACTCCGGTTTTCTACGCTCCGGATTGGGATTTTGCCGTGGATTTGCAGGAAAAATCCTGGAGTGTGGAAGTACGCATCCCCTGGCACGCACTTTACATGACCGATTCATCGGTCTGGAATACCCGGTGGCGTTTGAATATAGCCCGCAACCGCCGTATCGCCCGGCAGAACATCAGCTGGAGCAAACTTATAAGCAAATGCAGCGAAGTTGCAAGATTCCGTTTTGTAAATGGCTTTCCGCAAAAAAGTTCCGCCATGGATTGTTACGCCGCCGACAGTTCAGTTGTAATAAATAACTATGACGGAAAAACTTATAGTGGCACAGTAAAAGTAGATGTCGAAGTAACTGAACCCGGTGAACGCACCATAAAATGTATTGCCAACGCCCAAACTCATACTCAACAGATCCACCTCAAGCGGGGCAGAAATACCGTTGAATTGAAAAATATAACTTTTGCTCAAGCCGGAAAAAACCAAATCAAACTTATCATCTCGCAGGGCAATACCACTTTTTCCCGGCAGAATTTTGATGTGAATGTGGCTTTTGAACCGCTTGCAGTAAAATTGACCACTCCCGCTTACCGCAACACCTTTTATCCCGGACAGGATTGCAGTCAGCTCAAAGGTTCAGTCCGGGTAAATCTTGCGGGGAAACAGCTGATTGCGGCTCTGGATGGTCAGGAACGATGCCGTTTTGATATTCCTGCAAACGGGGTGGTGAATTTTGCCATTCCATCCGGACTTTTGAGCGATGGCAAGCATAAACTGCAATTCAAAGTTCTGCCGCAGGGATTTGAAAAAACAGTTACGGTCAGCAAATACAGTCAAACACCGACCGGCATGAACGCCGGGTGGATAGAAAATGGCAGATTGATCTGGAACGGCAAAGCTGCATTGCCCCGTTTTCTCTATGCCCATTATTATCTGGGCGGCAAAGCCATGCAGCAGCGAACCGATGCCGACGATCTGGGGCTGACCGGGCCAGAATCGGCATACCGTCTGGTAAGTACTCCGCCGCGGCTGATCAAAGGTATCGAAATCAAAGAAGGCACCAAAGATATCCGCCCCTGTCAGGAGCTGTTTGACAAGTTGAAAAAACATATGGAACACCACGGTGGAAAGAATTTCCTCTTCTATTATTTGAGCGACGAGCCGGAGTGCCGCAGCCAATCTCCGGTTTATTTGAAACACCTTTACGAGTTTATCAAAGAGCACGATCCGTGGCATCCGGTAATGATCTGTACCCGCACTCCGGAAAAGTATATTGATTGTGCGGATATACTCAGTCCGCACCCCTATATCAACCCTTCATTTGATGGCAGAGGCAAAAGGTATCTTAATATACCCATTTACCGGGTAAGGAACTATATCCGATCAATCAGCCGATCCGGCAGACCGGATAAGATCGCCGGATTTACCGGGCAGTTTTTCAGCTATAAACAGCTCAGTATTTACGCTGATTACCCCACATTTGAGGAGTTGGAAGCTCAAGTATGGAGCACGCTTGCCAATGGTGCAAGGTGGTATTGCAACTACGCATATCATGATTTGGGTGACCGCCCGGTGATCTATGAAGCAACCAAATATCAGATGACAAGTTTGCGGGCATTGGAAAAGTTTATCCTCCACGCCGAAAACAAGCCGTTGACGGTAAAATCAGAGTTTGATACCGCTGATGCGGTGCTGCTGCAAAATAAAAATGAGCAACTGCTGATCGTGGTGAATTTGCTGGAAAAACCGCAAAAAGTATCCGTTGCCGCCGCCGCGCTGAAAGATGTAAAACTCTGGCACCGCTTCCGGCAGCAGCAGACTTTACCGGGTGATACGACCGGGTTTGAATTCGATTTGCAGCCCTACGAATGTATGGTGCTGACCAGTAAGGCAATGGATGCAAACTTGCCTTTACGCAGCGAAGTGATCGCAAAAATAGCCCGTCAGGAAAAAGAGCGGATCAGTCGCCCCAATATACTTTTGAGCCGGGGTCTGGATATTGAATTGAATACCTCCAATCCGCCCCGTTCTTCGTTGGGTATGCAGAACAAGCTTTTTGACGGCACCTGCGATATGCTGGCGTGGCAGCACAATAAAAGAACAGGCAAGCGTTTTATTGAGATGTCTTTTCCCAAATTTGTGCCCAAATTTTCCAAAGTCCGTATCTGGGGTTATCCGGTCAATAAAGATATTAAAATTTCGATCCGGAAAGCCGGTAAGTGGCAAACTCCGGCAGTAAAGAAAGTAACTCAAGGCAAATGGTTTGTGGAGTTTGACTATCAGAATGTGCTGAAAACGATCCGTATGCGTATCGACTTCCCACGGAATAAAGAACCGCAGGAAGTTTACGAAATAGAACTCCTGAAATAACCAGGTAAGAGTTTAAGGTAATGCCGGAAAATGATTTGACAAATCACCATCCGGCTGTATCTTATAGTATGATATATAATTGTATTGAATGTAAAAGCTCTGTTCTCAATAGCGGTTGATACATAGCAAATACATCAGCACAAATTTTTTCAAAACTTAAAGGGGCTGTTGCAAAACTGTTGATGTCGTTTGCCAACAGCAACAAGGGCGGTCAGCCCCCGTCTTCGTTAGACTACGCCGTGGCAAGCCGCGAACGCATGGGAGGGGAGTTTGCAGGATAAATTCCTGCAAACCGAGCGGCAAAATGCCGCGAAGCCGACCGGAGTTGAGCGAAGCCATCCGGCGTTTGAGGACGATTTTGAGCTTTGCTAAAAATCGCTCTAAGGGGGCGGCAGCCCCCGCTTTAATTAAAGATCGTGAAGAACTACGCTGGATATAGCTGCCCAATGAGCAAGGGAGGTCACGGAGGGGAAAGCAATCCCCTCCGTGGTTGTGCGGCAGATATAATATTGCTGGCGGTAAAAAGTGTGCCGCACAACACTCTCTTTTTTGCACTGTTCAGAGATTTGTTTGGAGCAAAAAGCAGAATGCGGGTTTATAAAGCTTTTTTTCAGCCAATCACAACTCGTTCTGTGGTGAAATTTGAGCTTAAACAATATAATACATGAGTGTTGCAAAATTTTGAGTTTTGCAGCAGCTCCAATAAAAAGTTTTCCGCCTTCGCATAAAGCTACGGCGGACAAGGGAAGGGTGATGGAGTTCCGTCTTCGCCGGAGGCTACGCCGTGACAAGTTGAGGAGGGAAAAAGGACCGACCCAGCAAAAGGTCTTTTCCCCATCCTCAAGTCCCGACCCTTATTGGAAACAGAACAAATAACAAAAATACCAGAGGTAGTAAATGCAACTTGAAACTATTGTTCATAAAGTCCAGTTTTGTGTGATCGGCGGCGGTATGTCCGGAATTTGTGCAGCGATCGCCGCTGCCCGCTGCGGTGTTCAAACCCTTATTATGCAAGAGCGCCCCATGTTCGGCGGCAATGCTTCAAGCGAAGTGCGCATGTGGATCTGCGGAGCACGCAACTGTATGGAAACCGGTCTGGTGGAAGAGTTCCGGCTGGAAAACCTCTACCGCAATCCCAATGCCAACTACTCCATCTGGGATGGCATATTATTTGAAAAGGTGCGTTTTCAGGAAAATCTGACCAGTTTGCTGAACTGCTCTTGCTTTGAAGTTGAAAAGGACTCCGACGGCAGAATAAAATCTGTTACCGGTCACCAGCAGACCACCCAGACCTGTCACAAAGTCGAAGCCGATTACTTTGCCGACTGTTCCGGCGACAGCATAGTTGCCCATCTTGCCGGAGCCGAATACCGATTGGGGCGCGAAGAAAAAAGCGAGTTCGGCGAAACTCTGGCGCAGGATAGACCCGACCGCAAAACTATGGGTATGAGCTGTATATTGCAAGCTCGTGAGTATGATAAACCCCAAAAATTTATTCCGCCGGAGTGGGCAAACAAATACCCCACCGATGCCAGCTTCCCTGCCCGGGAACACCTCTTGGATGAATTTCAGAACTTCTGGTGGCTGGAGCTGGGCGGCGAAGTCGACTCCATAGCCGACACCGAGCGTTTGCGCGACGAATTGCTCAAAGACGCTTACGGTATTTGGGATCACATCAAAAATCATGGCGATCACGGCGCCGACAACTGGGCGATCGACTGGGTGGGGATCCTGCCGGGCAAAAGGGAAAGCCGCCGCTGTATGGGCGACTATATTTTGAGCGAAAAAGATGTGCTTACCGGCGGCAAATTCGACGATATAGTTGCTTACGGCGGCTGGCCCATCGACGATCATCACCCCGGCGGCTTCCGCCATTTCGGCGAACCCAACACCAACATAATCCCCCAACAGCCCTACGGGATACCGCTGCGGTGTCTTTACTCCAGAAATATCGGAAATCTGCTCTTTGCCGGACGCAATATCAGCACTACGCATACCGCGTTGAGTTCCACGCGGGTGATGGCGACCTGTTCGCTGCTGGGGCAGGCAGTGGGCTGCACCGTGGCATGTGCTGCAGCTCACGGCAATCTTTCGCCCCGGGAAACGGCAAAAAATCATATCCGCGAAATCCAGAAAATGCTGCTGGACGACGATTGCTATCTGCCTACGCTGAAACGGGAGAGTTGGGTTCTGTGCCGTCAGGCAGAAATTTCCGGCAGCGGCAGAGATCTGGAAAATATCCGGAACGGCATCGACCGGTCACTGGCAGGAAAAATCAACGCTGCGAAGCTGAAAGCGGGGGAAAATATAGCTTTAAAGTTTTCTTCTCCGCAAAATATCAAAGCCATCCGGCTGGTCTTTGACTCCGATTTGACCCGCAATCACCTGAATATGCGCTCAAATTACCGGCTCGCCGATCAGCCATTTGCCCCGCCGGAAACGCTGGTAAAAGGCTACCACATCACCGCCGATGGCGCAGAGGTCTTCCGGCAGACAGACAACTGCCAGCGTCTTAACAGGATTCCCGTAAAACTCTCCGGAGTTTCGGAGATAACGCTGCATATCGACAGCACCTGGGGCAGAGAAGAGATACTGCTGTTTTCGCTGGATGTGATGTAAAAGCTGCGCCGGATCGCCCTGAAAAAACGGCATTTTTTTTACCGGCCGATCATCCGGACGAATATTTGGCCGGTTTGAGCATAAAAAATATGTTTTTTACAATAGAAAAACTTGCAAAAAAAACAAAAAAAGCTATTATATTATTTCTGAATGTTGTTCTTCTTATAATATCAACGCAAAAAATGCAAAGAATTCAACTGCACAAGAAAGGATCTTTATCATGGCAGAAGAGTTTAAATTTGTGACCGAGGTCCCCAAAAACTTATGGGGGCCGGAATTTGAAGACATCTTCGTCTACCCCATGTACGACGAAGGCAAAGTCGCTATGGAAATCACCGTAGCCAAGGGCGTCAGCAAGATCGCCTGGGAAGTAATGGATCAGGGCAAAGTGATCGCCTCCGGCAGCGCCAAAGCCCCCAAAGCCGGCAGCGTCTTCAAAACCGCCGAAGAGATCAAAAACTTCAAGCCGTGGAACGTCAACACTCCTTACCTTTACCAGTTCAAAACCACTCTGACTGTGAACGGCAAAGAAAAGGAAGCTGTTATCCGCTTCGGTATGCGCAAGTTCTCGGTGGATAAAGAGTCCTTCTATCTGAACAACGAAAAACTCTTCCTGCGTGGTGTTATCCGCGGCCGCGAAGCCCACGACCACCCGGATCTGGCGAATTTGGGCATGTACGAATACTATGCAAAGTATATGCGTCAGATGAAAGATTACGGTTTCAACTTCATCCGCTTCCACAGCTATGTGCCGCCCATTGAATGTTTTGAAGCCGCTGACGAACTGGGTATCCTTATCCATGTGGAAATGCGCAAATACTATGGCCGTTACCAGAAAGAACGCGCCAAGATGGAAAGCCGCAACCGCCTGATGAATCCCGAAGAATGGATCGAAATGCTCCTGCGTCTGCGCAATAGCACCAGCTTGATGGTCTACTGCATGGGTAACGAGATCGACCACCCCGGCCGGAACCCCATCTGCCAGGAATTCTACGACATGACCCACAAGTACGACCCCACCCGTTTCTTCCTGGATACCTGCAGCCGCGGCGAATTCGACCGCAACAGTGTTGACCTCGATGTGCAGCACATGAGCTACTTCTATCCCTGGGGCCACAGCTACAACATGTTCGAAAATCCCCAGAACTGGATCATCTCCGGTTCCGCCTCCGGTATTCCCATGATCGAAAAGAATGCCGAAGATGATGAAGATTGGAAGATCGCCCGCAAAGTCCCCAGCCGCCGTCCGGTGCTGGCACACGAGATCTGCCACTATGCCGGTCTGCGTGATCTGGATGCGTTGGAAGCCAAGTTCGATAAATACTGCCCGGATAAGAAACCCTGGTGGATCGGCGAACTCAAGAAACTGGCCAAGCTCAAGGGCTTCAGCAAAAAAGATTATGCCCAGATGAAGAAAGCCTCCGACCGCTTCCAGCTGTTGAGCTGGAAACTGGGTCTGGAAGCCAGCCGCCGCAGCAAGATTTTGAGCGGCTACCACTTCCTGCAGTTCTGCGACACCGACCGTTACGAAAACTCCAACGGTATCGTGGACTGCTTTGACGACAAGAAAGGCATCGACGATGTGGCTTTCCGCAAGTTCAACGGCGACACCGTGCTGCTGGCCGATATGCCCCGCCGTGTATTCTTTGAAGGCGAAAAGTTCCTGATCCCGGCAATGGTTTCCCACTTTTCGGCAGAACTCTCCGGCGAAATGGTCTTCCGCTTTGCGCTGAAAAACCTCAAGGGCGACACCGTCTTTACCGGCGAACTGCCCAACATCAGTTTGACCGAACGGGGCCGTCACGAAATTTGTGAAGTCACCCTCAAGTTCCCCAAGGCCGGCAAGCCCCAGGCTTACAATCTGGTCTTTGAACTGGTCAACGACAAAGGCGAAGTGGTGGTGGACAACACCTGGAATTTGTGGACATTCCCCAACAATCCGGCTGCACTGCCCAAGATGGAAGTCAACATGGATCTGGCGGAAGTTGCCCCCACGGTGCGTTACCCGCAGCTCATTCAGAGTGCCGATGCCAAATTGATGATCTCCAACCGTTTCAGCAAAAAACTCATCGACCATGTTGCCAATGGCGGCGACGCATGGGTCATGTACCGTGTGCCCATTACACGCGACCGCAAAGTCCGGGCTGCCAAAGAAAAGTACTATCTGCCCGCAGTTTGGGAACGCTTTAAGGCGATCATCTGGGACCGCGGCCACAATTCGGGTGCTTTCATGCGTAAATCCGGCGCTTTGGCAGGCTTCCCCAACGACGGCTTTGTGGATATGCAGTTTGCCAATTTGATCAACGACTCCGACAAGATCATCCTCGATGATTTCCCGGTCAAGGTCGAACCTATCATGGAAGGCGTGGACCGTGCGGTGCGCGACCGTTACGACGTGCATCTGTTCCAGCTTTCGGAACTCCAGCCGGCTTACACCATGCGTAAGTTTGCTTACATGATGGAACTCAAGGTGGGCAAGGGCCGTTTGTTCGTGACCGCATTCAACTTTACCGGTTTGAACAATAATGACCCCGAAACTGTCGGTATGTTTGAGTCGATCATGCGTTACCTTGCCAGCAGCAAGTTTGCGCCCAAGGCGGAAATCTCCGCCCGGAAGCTCTCCAGCTATCTGCTGGCCAAGGGCAAGGGCCCGATCGTCAAGGAACGCCGCATGAGCCAGTACTGGCAGTTGGATGAAGAACCCCTTGAATCCCGCAAGTATTGGCAGGATGCATTGGACTACATCGGCGAAGAAGTCAAGGTTCAGGACTATTACTACAAGGAACAGACAACTAAACTGTCGACCGAAGAAGTAAAAGACGACAAATAATTTTCGGCTTTTCAACTGATTCTCCGGTTCTCCGCAAATAGCGGAGAGCCGGTTCGGCGGAATTGGAGGATTTTTCAGTTCCGCCGAACCGGTTTTAAGAGTTGGGTAATGTATAAAAGTTTGTGAAACTGAATTGTTGGATCATATCATTTATGACTATAAAAACACACAGGTTTTGATTTATCAAAAATGCCCAAAAACATCGTAAGCCTCCGGTGGATACAGCGTGAGGCAAGGTCGAGTTTTGCAATGCACTGCCCGAGGGAGTGTACCTTTGTACTCGATCCGCCTCCGCATAAAGCTACGGCGGACAAGCCGAGGTGCAGTGTTGCAGCAAGGCTCGAGATTGCCCACGATGTGCCACCGTACTTTGATTTTTCACAAACTTCAAGACAAAAACAAGAATAAGGTTACGAAAGAGTAGAATATGCGTTTCCGTCCTTGCATAGATTTGCACAACAATAAAGTTAAACAGATCGTCGGCGGCTCCCTGCGGGATGACGGCGCCGGGTTGCGTACTAATTTTGAAAGTCAGTACGATTCAGCATATTACGCAAAAATGTACCAGCGCGACGGCTTGACCGGGGGCCATGTTATTATGCTGGGGCCCGGCAACGAAGAAGCCGCACTGCTGGCGGTGTCAAGTTACCCCAAAGGGTTGCAGCTTGGCGGCGGCATCAACCCCGGCAACGCCCGGAAATATCTGGATGCGGGGGCAGCACAAGTGATCGTAACCAGTTATCTTATTGAGGATGGAGAAGTTTCCATGCGGCGGCTGGATGAACTTATGAACACGGTCAAGCCCGAAGAATTGGTTATAGATTTAAGCTGCCGGAAAACCGCCGGAGGCAAATATCTGGTGGTGTTCGACCGGTGGCAGAAATTTACCACACAGGAAGTCAATGCAGATACTTTGGCAAAATTGAGCCAATACTGCTGCGAATTTCTTATTCACGCGGTGGATATGGAAGGCAAGATGTCCGGCGTGGATGGCAATATAGTCAAACTGCTGGCAGATATATCGCCGAATCCGTGCGTATATGCTGGCGGCATAAGCTCTTACGACGATATTGAGCTGATCCGGCGCGAAGGCTCCGGCAAGATCGACTACACCGTAGGCAGTGCGCTGGATATTTTCGGCGGTCATTTGAGCTACGGAAAAATCGTAAAACTTCCCAACTGAACAACTCCGGAAAGCATAAGTTATGACCGGCAACTGGGCAATCGAACTTGAATTCCTGCCGGCGCTGCTGATCGTGGCGATCCAGATGGCGGCGGTAGTACACATTCTGGTCAGCAAACACGAAAACCCCTCGCAGGCGGCGTTCTGGCTGCTGCTGGTAACACTGCTGCCGGGTATCGGCTTGCTGGGGTATATATTCTTCGGCATAACCCATATAGAGCATGTGCATAATGCGATCCTTGCCTTGCGCGAGAGCTGGCAATATGGCGACGATGCTTCAACAAAAAACCTGCTGAAGCTCCAGCGCTCGCTGAAAGATTTTCAACTTTCGCCGGAAAAAGCCCAACTGCCCCGGATGGTGATGCTGGATCGGCTCTTTCCGGATCATCCGGCACTGGAAGGCAACACGCTGGAGATCCTCGAAGACGGTCAGGCAGTCTATCCCCGGATGCTGGAAGATATACGCCAGGCCGGCAAATCCATCCGGCTCCAAAGCTACATACTCAACAGCGACGAAGTGGGCAGAGCTTTTATGGATGCGCTTGCCGAACGTGCCGCAGCGGGGGTGGATGTAAAAGTGCTGTTCGACAGCGTGGGGAGTTTCAAGAGTTACTTTTCGCAATATTTCCGGAGGGGGTTGCGCTCGCGCCGGAGCAATTTTCGCATGAAGGCATTTTCGCCGGTCAATTTGTTTGCGCCGTGGCGTTTTCAGCTGCGCAACCACCGGAAACTGCTGGTGGTCGATGGCAAAACAGCTTATGTGGGGGGTGTGAATATTTCCGCAGATAATGTGCGTTTCAATCATGTGCCGCCCTCGCGTTACATCCACGATCTGCACTGCCGCATAACCGGTCCGGCGGTGGCACAGCTGACCATGAGCTTTCTTACCGATTACCTCTATACCGCCCGGGGCAGCCGGAGAAAGAACTTTCTCTCCGACGGTGATTGCACTCCGGCAGAGCGCACCGGCGATGCGGTGGTACGGATCCTGCCCGGCGGCCCCGGGAATGTGCGCGAAGCCACCAGAAAACTCTTTTTTGCCGCCGCGGCATTGGCGCAAAAAGAGCTGTGGATCCTGACGCCCTACTTTGTCCCCGGCAGAGATTATGTGGAAGCCTTGTGTATGGCGGCCGCCCGGGGCGTGGATGTAAGAGTGGTGGTACCGGCTAAAAACAATCACTTTTACGTGGATTGTGCGGCGCAGAATTTTTACCGCAAACTTCACGAAAGCGGAGTGACGATCTACGAAAAACTGGGGTATTTTTCCCACACCAAAGCGCTGCTGGTGGATGGCGAATGGGGTTTTATGGGGTCAAGCAACTGCGACAGCCGGAGTTTTTATCTGAATTTTGAGCTGGATTTTACCTTTGAAAACTCCGAATTCACTTCCGACATACTCCGGCAGTTCCACAAAGAGTTTGCCGGCGGCCGCAAATTGACCGCCCACCGGTTGAACAGCGTAAAAAGTCTGCGCAAACTCGCCAACAGCATAGCGGCGCTGTTTACGCCGGTAATGTAAAAAACTGCTTCAGAGCTGGAAATCCTGCAGCGATTTATCCTTGAAGATCTCTTTGAAATTGCCGTTGGGGGTAATTGCGAATTCATCGATCTTTCTGCCCGTGTCATCAATAGCCGTCACATGGATCGCTTGAGGCGTGCATTTTACGGCAAGATAACTGAAATTGGGGTTCGAGGAATCCCCTTTAGGTCCATCGACCGTTACCCAGTTTACCGGAGAAATATTCAGCGCGATCTTCTTGGGCTTGAACATTGCGGTCAGGATCCGGCTGTTGCGTGCAGCGCGTCTGTAACGATGGGTATGGCCGCCGATCCAGAGGTGGATGCGGCCGCTGTCGGAGTTGTCAGCAAGCAGATCGCCGGTCAGCTGCCGGACATTTATATCCAGCAAGCTTTGGCTGGTCTGCGGGTCGTTGTGGCACAATATCACACGATATTTTGCATTGCGGAATTCCGGAGATTTGCGCAATTTTGCCAGCCATTGAGCCTGTTTGCGGAAAAGATCCGGCATATCCAGCAAAGGCCCGTTGAATGCATCCAGCGGATCATCTTTGGAAATATCGCCGCAATCCAGCACAATAAAAAGCACTTCGCCGATTTGAGCGGTGTAGTAACTTTTATCATCCGGCATTTGAAAATAATCAAACCAGTCTTCAGCAGCCATACCGTTGGTTTCGTGATTGCCGCGCACCAGCAGCCACGGACGGACGCTTTCGTCTTTTTTGGGGGCAAAACCGGCAAAAAGAGCTTTCAGGAGTACTTGTTCGACATTGTGTATCACGCTGTCCTGATCGCCGATATGCACCAGAAAATCCGCCTGACGGTATTCGGGCAGAGAGCGCATTTTTTTCAGCAGTTCTTCCCGCTGGGCAACGGTTTTGCAAGTATTTGACATCGACAGCTGCGTATCGCCGAACAGCATAAAACTGAATTCCTTGCGATCGGGATTGCGCAGAGTTTTTACCGGAGTATAAACTTCTTTGTATATCCGCGATGTCCACAGCGGGCGTTTGAATCCATCCCGGCCGACCGGCGGTTCCAGCAGCACCAGGCGGTACTCAATATCGCCCCAGTTGGCGATATTGCTGATCCGCACTTTGTGGATACGGCTTTTTTCGCGCAAGATCAAATCGCCGACGGTATCGTATTGGCGCAGCCACTTTTTATCGCCTTTTTTGCGGTAATCTACGCCCGCCGGGATCGGCGAGCTGGTGACAAAGCTGAATACCATACTGTTGCGGTCGGGGCGCAAAACCATTTCCGGATGAGCAAGTTCTGCCCGCGGCGGTTGATAATCTTTGAGGTGCTTCACCGCCAGATGCCAGCGGATCAGCCGGTCAGCACCATAGCAGTAATCCAGCCGCCAGTTGGTGCGGCGGGTGTTGAAGACGATCTTGTTGCTGCCGGCCGTCAGTTCCAGCGGTATGATGTGGTCGCTGACGCTGACATTTTCTATATCATTGCCCAAACCGTATTTACGGAAATCATAGATGAGTTTGCCATTCAAACTCAACGAAAAAATTTTGCAGCCGACTCCCAGATAGATTTTCTGCGGCTGTTTGACGTGTATGGTGGAACTTATGACCGCACTGTCGCAGCCATTGGCGATGGCATCAAGATCCAGCGGGTTATCGTTGAGCAAGATTTGCCGGGTAAAGTCTTTTTCCGGCAAACCCTGCATAAAATCTTTTTCGCTGACCTTGAAAAATGCGGTATCCCATTTTTCCGGCAGTATATTGGCAGAAAGATTGATCGCAGCGGCAGCGATCAAAAGCATGGACAAAAATTTCATAATATCACTCTTGTTTTATATTTTACTGATACATCCGGCACTATGCAGTTACTTTTAAATATACCATCCCAACAAAAGATTTACAATTCCCTTAAAAAGAAATCCCCCGGTTTTTGTAGAACACCGGGGGGGGAAGTGAGGAAAAACTTGCTTACTCGTAGCGCAATGCTTCGATGGGGTCGAGTCTGGAAGCTTTCCATGCCGGGTAAAACCCGAACAATATGCCAACCGATGCGGATACCAGCACGGCTGCCGCTACTGCCCCCGGACTGCTTTCTATGGGCCAGCGGGCGATCTTTTCGATCAAAAGCGACATGCCATGCCCCGCCAGAATACCGATGATCCCGCCGGATAGGCAGAGCACCACCGATTCGATCAGAAACTGCTTTAATATATCCCGGGATCTTGCCCCTACTGCCATACGCAGACCGATCTCTCTGGTGCGTTCGGTTACCGATACAAGCATGATGTTCATAATGCCCACGCCGCCGACCAGCAGGCTCAAAAGCGCCACCCCCAGCAGCAGATTGGTCATCAATGTCGAGGTCTGATTGAGCATATTCATAAAGTCTGACGAGTTGAACACCCGGAAATCATCTTCCTGTTCGGTCTTGAGCCGGTGACGTTTGCGCAACAGCTGCGATACTTCCCGGGTTGCATCTTTAATTTTATCTACCGACACCGCCGAAAAAATTATCTGATTGAGCTGGGTGTGTTTGGCGTAAAACAAGTGATCCCGGGTTATCCGGCTGTCCGGCTCCGGATAGAGTGCCAGCCCGCTGATGGCAAATTTACTGCCGGGAGAGTCGGCTATGGTGCTGGAAGTGTTGGTGGCGTTGCCGTAACGCAAACCGGTCACCCGCATCCGCAATGTTGTCCATGGCGTGAAAACGCAGTCGTCTTCGTCCATACCCATCATGTTGGCCCCTTTGCTTTTCAGCACGCCCACCACTTCAAAAGTCACTTCGCCGATACGCAGTTCGCAGCCCAGTGGCGACATGCCGCCAAAGACCTCTTTAACGATGGTGCTGCCCACCAGACAGACCCGGGCGTTGGCATCCACTTCGGCGTTGGTAAAGGCTCGGCCGTCGGCGATCTCCCAGGCTCTTATATCCAGATACGCCGGAGCTATACCGTAAATATTGCCCGGCTCCCAGTCCACATTGCCGAAGACCACATGGATACCCGAACCCCGCACCACCGGCGAATACGCTCCCACGCTGGGGCACTCGTTGCCGATAGCTTCGGCATCCGCGGGGATCAGCGATACTGCGTTGCCCGCTCCAACTCTGGCTCCCCCCGGCGGACGCATACTCCCCGGCATGACCATTACCGAATTGGCACCCATTTTTTCTATGGATGTACGGATAGAAGTTTTGGAGCCGTTGCCGATTTCCATCATAGTAATAACTGCCGCAATACCGATAATGATCCCCAGCATGGTCAGCATGGTGCGGGTGGGGTTGCGTTTGAGCGATATAAGCGACATGCGGATAGTTGTGGTTGTACGCATAAATTACGCTCCTTTGCTTTTGAATGCACCCGAAATCACAGTTCCGTCGCTTACATGGATAGTGCGTTTGGCGTAGTTGGCGATCTCTTCGGAGTGCGTTACCAGTATTACGGTGATGCCTTCGGCGTTGAGTTTGCTGAACATTTCCATAACTTCCACGCTGGTGCGGCTGTCCAGATTGCCGGTGGGTTCATCGGCAAACAAAAGGGGCGGCCGGTTGATCAACGCCCGGGCGATCGCCACCCGCTGCTGCTGACCGCCGGAAAGCTGACTGGGGTGATGCCCCGCCCGGTCGGCGATGCCCACTTGCTCCAGAGCGGCAAGCCCCCGCTTGCGGCATTCGCTGCGGGATAAGGAGTTGTTGGTGTAGTTCAAAGGCATTATCACATTTTCCAAAGCGCTGGTTCTGGGCAGCAAGTTGAAGTTCTGAAAAACGAACCCGATCTTGCGGTTGCGGATCATGGCACGGCGGTCGCCGGAGGCTCTGCCCAGCTCTTCGCCCTCCAGCAGATAATCGCCGGAAGTGGGGCGGTCGAGGCACCCGAGAATGTTCATAAGCGTACTTTTGCCGGAGCCGGAAGCCCCCATCAAGGCCACATATTCGCCATGTGCAATATCCAGTGTGATGCCTTTCAAAACCGGCACATCTATTTCGCCGAGAAAATAGGTCTTGTATATATCTTTGAGTTCAATGAGTTTACCCATAAAACCACTCCGTTTTTCTGACCTTATTTGCCCGCTTGATTTGCCCGTTCAGCCGCCCGTTCCCGCTGACCGGCGCTGCCCCGGGCGCGGCGTTTGGGCATATTGGGCATAAAGGGGTTTTTGGCCGAGTTATCCGCCATGCGGGGTTTGCCGGGAACCTGATGGATGATATTGGTGACCACCGTATCACCGGCTTTGAGTTCATCGCTTTTGATGGCAGTAATGATGTTGTTGGTCAGCCCCAGTTTGACCTTGACCGGGCGGAGTTTGTCGTTTTCTGCTTTTACCCACAGCACCCCTTCCCGCCGCTTGAGTTCCGGCGCAGGAGCGAGCTGCAACTCTTCCGGCGGCATAAAGCGCAGAGCATTGACCGGCACCGTCAGCGCGTTAAGCTCTTCGGCGCGGACAAATTTGACATTTGCCGTCAGATAAGGTATGAGTTTGCCGTTTTTGTTGTCGGCATTGACTTCCACGATATAAGTAACCACGTTGCTGGAAAGCGTGGCGTTGAGCCGCAGCCGGTGCACCACCCCCGCAAATTCCATATTGGGGAAAGCGTCGCAGGAAAAGATCACCTTCATACCCGGTTTGATCGCCCCCACGTCGGCCTCGTTGACCGACACCCAAACCTGCATTTTCTTGAAATCCCTTGCCACCAGAAAGATGCTGCTGGCGGTCTGATTTGATACCACGGTCTGCCCCACACTGACCCGGCGGTCGATGACTACCCCATCCACCGGCGAAATAATAGTGCAGTATTCCAGATTGCGCCGCGCCTTGACCAATGCGGCTTCGGCAATGGATTTCTGCGCCCTGGCTTGTGCCAGTGCGGCTTTGGCTTTGGCACCGGCGGCACGGGATACAAAATAGTTGGTCTGGTACGATTCATAATCGCTCAAAGTCATGGAGCCCTGTTTGAAAAGTCTTTGGGCGCGATCCCAGTTGCTGGTGGCAAGTTTTTCGTTGGCGTCGGCTTCGTTGATCGCAGCTTCGGCGCTGATTATGGAGGCATTGGCCTGTTCCAGCTGGGCCTCTTTTTCCTGCAATTCAGCTTTGTAAGTGACGTCGTCGATCTGGGCAAGGATCATGCCCTTGGTCACTTTTGAGCCGTAATCCACGGTTTTGCCGTCGGCATCTTTGCCGAAACTCATGATCTTGCCGTTGACCTGGGCACCCACATTGATCAGCTCTTCGGGTTCCACCGTACCGGTGGCGGAAATGGTGCGCCGGACATTGTCCACCGCGATTTTTTCGGTACGGAAAGAGATCTCACCGGCTTGTTCAGATGGTTTTTTCAGCCAGAAATATCCCCCGGCAGCCACCGCCGCCAGAACTATGATGATGATGATTGCATATTTAAGAAGTTTTTTCATAAAAAACCGACCTTTCTCTTTCCGGAATTATTTTTCAGTTATATTTTCCGCCGGGGGCGTAAAGCTGTATATTGCCGCATCCAGCTGGGCTTTGGTATTGGCTATATTGACAATGGCTCCGGCAAGGTTGTTTTGCGCCTGCACCAGATCCCGTTCGGCTTCGTTCAGCCGGGTCACCAGCGCGGTACCGGCATTGTATTCATTTTCCACCAGATCCCGGGTCTCCCGGGTAAGGTTGCAAATATCTTTGGCGATCTTTGCCTGGATGATGCTGGATTTATGATTTTCGTAAGCGGTTCTCACATCGGTTATTACCGACAGCCACAACTGGTAGAGCATGTAATCCGCCGCCGAAACTTCCGCCCTGCTGGCTTTGACATTGAAGTAATCGGCAAAACCGTTGAACAGATTCCACGTTATATTGAACGAATAATTGAAATTCCCCGTACTCGACCAGGAGTGATTGTCGCCTTTTTCATCGTGGGCTATGCCCCGGTCGTAACCGTACCCCAACTGATAATTGAAAGTGGCACTCGGGCCGAATTTGCTCAAGCTGCCGTAAAAATTGTAACGCAATGCCTGCAAGCGCTCCCGGGCACTTTTCAGATCCGGGCGGTTTGCCAGCGCCTGATCCAGATAAACATCGATGCTGGCAGTGTAGCTATCTTCGGGCATCCGGATCGCCGGAAACTTCACTTTTTCGCCGATGGTGCCGTCGGTCAAACCCAAATATCCGGCAAGCACATACAAATTGGCTTTGATGGTGTAGTTGATCTTGACCAGATCCAGCTGACCGTTGCGCAGAGTCACGCGGAAATTGAGCATATCGCTTTTTAAGGCAGTACCGGCTTTGTATTTGCGCTCGGCATCTTTGAGCATGGTTTTACTGTATTCGATCTGGGCTTTGATGATCTCTTTTTGAGCGTATGACAACTGCACATCGTTGTAAGCATAGGCTACGGCGCGGAGCAGCAAACGGCGGGCATCGTTTACATTGGCTTCGGTTTGCTTTAATGTATGTTTGGCACTCAAGAGATTCATTTCCCGGTTCAAGCTGTCAAAAATCAGCCATTGCCCGGATAATGCCGGCGATATGCCGTCGCGCTGACTGCGGGGATCAGAAGAGTTGCCGCTGGCATAAACTTTGCTGAAACTCTGGGAAAGACCGATCCCGGCGTTAAGCGTGGGCGCGTAGTTGGAAAACTGCTGATAGTACCGGGCCCGAGCCGAGTCTATGGAAAATTTGATACTCAAAAAGTCCGGATTATTTTTTAACGCGATCTCCTGCGCCTGCTGGAGTGTGAGAACATCCAGATTTTCCGGCAGCAGATATTTTTCGTTGGCTTTAAGCTGTGTGTAGCTTGTTTGATCCACCGCCAGCGGCGGCCGCTGGTAATTCAAACACCCGCTCAACACTCCGGCAGCCAGTCCGGCAGCGGCAAGCGGCAAATAAAACTTTATATTCTTTTTCACAATAAAACCCCTCCTTACAAAATCGGATACATCAGAAATAATGCCTGTCGCCGGCAAAATATTGAGCTGGGAACACAAAAAAACTTTAATTACTTAACTTTTTTTGCCAATTCGGCAGCTTTGCGGTACTGCGCAATGGCACGCATGGTCCAACTGCGGCGGAGTTTGATAACTTCGCTCATGGGATTTTTGCTGTTTACCGAAAGTCCGGCGGCAGCCCGGGCTGCTTCGGAGTATGGTACAATGGGTTTATCAAACTCGGCAACTGCTTCCGGAACCGCGTCTTCGCCGCCGGCATCGCAGATAGCTTTCCAGGCGATCTGCAATTCGTCAGATGCATCCAGCATGGTGGTGCGGATCATGACCCGGATCAAATTAAAATACCGCCCAGTCCAGGCACCTTTATACTCAAAATCATTGGTGGCGTTGTATGGATTGTAATTGGCATCCGCCATAAAAGGTTTATGTTTTGCCGTGTAGAGATCACGCCGCACCGGCGGACGGCGCAAAGTATATTTTTCCGGACCGCCGGGGGTACCGGTGCGATACTGCCAGATCTTCTGCCCATCTTCGGAAAGCAGGAATTCAATAAATGCCATCGCCTGTTTTTTGTTGGGCGCTCCCCGCAAAAGCTGCACCGGGTCGGCAGATACGCTGCTGCCGCCTTTGGGCGGTACATAGATGATCCGTTGAGCAGTATTGTTGGTCTGTACCGAAGCAAACTGCGCCTCGCTCAAAGCATAAAAGTCGATGGCCATACCCGCTGCGGCATTGCCGGAAGCTACTTCGCGGGGGACTTTACCGGCGCTTTCGGTAATGCTCCGGGCGTTGCCCACCAAACGGCGGATCAGATTGAATCCATCGTTCCAACCATCGGCAACACTCTTTTTTGCGGCGACGGCTTCTGCCATACATTGCTGCAATATAACCTCGAAACACTTGTTGATAGATCCTGACTTGGTGGGGTCGGCAACGGCGAGTTTGTTGAAATATTTTTTATCGGTCAGATCCCGCCACCGCACCGGCGGTTCGCCCAGCTCTTTCATGCGGTCAGGATTGTAGCAAATGCCGAATGTGGCAAGACATACTCCGTAATATCCGCCGTTGGCATCGTAAATGGCTTCGCCGCTCCACTGCATGGGCATAACTTCTTTTTTGAACCATTCGGAGTGCAGCTGCTGCATCATGCCGTCCACCGCATAGCCTTTGCGTGCCTGATTGTTGTGGTCATAAGTGCCGCCGCCGAAAAACACATCTATATCGATCGATACATCCGACGCCAGAAAGATCGCTCTGGCTTTGGCCGCAGCGCCGGACTTGCCGCTGGCGTCGGGCTTGATGCGGTAGTTGCGGAACGCCGCAGCGATTTCGGAGTTCCACGGCAGATTATTTTTTTCGCAATAGTGCCGGAACGCCGCTTCGTAACGGTCGTTTATGTAGCGGACGATATCCGCCGTGCCGCCGGGACTCCGCCAGTCGATCAGGATATTGCGCTGGAATTTCTCGTGGTAATAACGCTGAAAAGCCCGCTCAAACTCATGTTTGATCGACTCCGCATGGGGCGTTATGACCACCAGTGTATCACTTTCGCCCGACGGTGTTTCTCTGACCGGCGGTTTTTCCCGCAGCAGCGCCGGCAGCAGTATCAGCAGCGCCAGAAAGCCCAATGCTCCGATGATCCGGTATTTCATTACTTCACCCCGTCAGCGGCAAAAACTGTTATATCCTTTTTCTGCACGCCCAGCTTGCAGCTGCTGCCGTAGATCCGTTTTTCCGGAGCGATCTCATTGACCGTAAGTTTGCCGAATTTCCACGCGGCAAATTCGCCGAGATAACTGCCGCCGGTCAGCTCCAATTCAGCGCTCCAGACACATTCTGCTGCCGGATCGATGGCAATGACTTCGGGCCGGATCGCCAATTCCACAGCACTGCCCGCAGGCAAATCGCTTATATCGTTAAAGATCCCGTAAGCTGTTTCCACTGCTCTGTTGGCAATGACTTTGCCGGGAATAAGGTTTACCTCGCCCAGAAACGACGCCGTAAAACTGTTCGCAGGCTTGCGGTAAAGTTCATCGGGCTTGCCCAGCTGGGAAATCACGCCGCCATTGAGCACCGCCATACGGTCCGCCATGCTCAAGGCCTCCCGCCGGTCGTGGGTAACATAAATCGCGGTCAGCTTGCGGTCGCGGCAGATGGTGCGCAGTTCGTCGCGCATTTCGTCACGGAGTTTGGCATCCAGATTGCTCAAAGGTTCGTCCAGCAATATAAGCTCCGGAGCCACCGCCAGCGCCCGGGCAAGGGCGACCCGCTGCTGCTGACCGCCGGAGAGCTGGGGAGTTTTGCGCCTGGCAAACTCTTCCATCCGCACGACCTTCAAAGCCTCCATAGTGCGTTCGATAACTTCGGCTTTGGGCAATTTTTGCGCTTTCAAGCCGAATGCCACATTTTCGAACACGCTCAAATGGGGCCACAATGCGTAATTCTGAAACACCATGGGCGCATTGCGTTTTTCTGGTGCAAGCGCGGTAACATCCCGGTCATTAAAATAGATCCTGCCGCTATCCGGCTGCAGAAAACCGGCGATCAACCGCAGCAGCGTGGATTTACCGCAGCCCGAGGGCCCCAGCAGAAAAAAGAGTTCTCCGGACGCGATCTCCAGATCCAGCGGCTGCAAAACCAATTTACCTTTGGTGTAGGATTTGCTTAAATTTTCGATCTTTATTTTCATGACAACTTCCCGTAAAAAATTTGATTATCAGGATTTTTGTGCGCCGAACAACCGCATGATCTCCGGTGTGCGCAACTTGTTTAAAGTCTGTAATTCCAACTGCCGCACCCGCTCGCGGCTGATATTGAAGTGGCAGCTGATCTCATGGAGCGTATGGACTTTTTCGCCCATCAAACCAAACCGCATAGTCAATATTTCCCGTTCCCGGGGCGACAGAGTATCCAGCAGCTTTATCAACTGCTTGCGGCTGGTGGCATCGGCAACTTTCTGCGACGGCTCCATGGCCTTTTCATCGGGCAGCACATCTTCCAGACTGCTGCCGTTTTCATCGCCCGACAGCGGCGACTGCAGCGATATGGTCTGCCGTGCCATCTTGCGGATGGCGCTTATTCTGGCGGCGGGCATTTCCAGCATGGCAGCGATCTCGTCGGATTCGGGCATCCGGTCATGCTCCATAATGAACCGCTGCTCGGCGCGGTTGATGGCGGCAATGGTGCTGATCATGTGTGCCGGTATGCGGATGATCCGGAACTGTTCGGCAATGGCTCTGCCGATACTGTGGCGGATCCACCAACTGGCGTAGGTGCTGAATTTGTGCTTCAGATTGAAGTCGAATTTTTCCAGCGACCGCATCAACCCCATATTGCCTTCCTGCACCAGATCGCTGACCGAAAGCTGCCGGTAACTGTATTGATTGACGATCCTGACCACCAGCCGCAGATTGCCCTCGATCATCTGCTGACGCAGATCCAGCAATTCCTGCCGCGCGCTATTGGCGCGGTCAAAGATCCAAGTGAATTCTTCCACAGTGCAGCAAGCTTCGGCAGCCGCCGAGGTTATATCCGAAGCGGCGCGCTCCATAACTTTGTTGTGACAATCCATAACTATGTCGCTGAATAACTTGCAGCGCATCATACCGTCAGAAAGTTTCTCCCGGTAAGCCGCAGCGGCAGCCATATCGTTGCGCTCAAAGCTCTCTTGCAGAAGTTTCAGGAGTTTTTCAGTTTCGTGCAGCCATTTTTTGATGGCTTCCGGATTTTCCACGCTCTGCATACAGCTGGGTATTATGTAATCCTGCCATTGGGAAGTATCTTTGCCCGCCAGGATCTGCAGTTGGCTTGCAACCGCGTTGGCAAAGCAGTAAAGCATCGACCGCCAGGTGTTTTCGACAACCAGTATGCGCTTGATCAAATCTTGCTGTTCTTCAACAGTCAGGCTGGGGATCTGCCCCAGTTCGCGCAAATAGCGCTGCATTGCCTGATTTACCGTACCGTCAAAACCGCCCCAGTCGCTGGAAAACTCTCCGGCGACATGATATTTTCCGGTATTGAAGTTTTTTTCTGTCGAATTGTCCATTTACCCGCCGCGCAGCTGCTCCGGATCTTATTTGTAAGAGTTTATCGTATCACCCAAACTGGCGGCAAAATTGGCATTGCAGCAGATACCCGCCGCCCGGAGTTTATCCGTAGATGCCTGCAAATGCCTGATATCGCCGGTACGTTCCGGCAGATGCTCCACTTCGGACTGGGAGTCGGTCATAAAAAGTATGCGGTTAACCAGCTCGTTGATGGAAACCGTTTTGCCGGAGGCTACATTGTAGACGCCCTCCAGATCATTTTCCATAAAAAACGCATTGACTTTGACCACATCGTCCACATAAACAAAGTCGCGGCTCTGTTCGCCGTCGCCGAAGATCGTGATCTTCTGCCCGTGGATCGCCCGGTTGCAGAATACTGCCGGGGCAGCGGCGTAGGCACTCTCCGGATCCTGCCGGGGGCCGAAAACATTGAAGTAGCGCAAACTGACGGTTTTAAGTTTTTTGCTTTCGGAAAAGATCTTGCAGTAGTGTTCGCCATCAAGTTTGGTGACTGCGTAAATGCTGTCGGGGTCGCTGGGCATATCTTCCCGGCGGATAACGTCAGAAGTATTGCCGTACACCGCGGCGCTGGAAGCATAAATAAGTTTTTTGACTCCGGCACGGGCGGCTTCTTCCAGCACCATCAGCGTACCGTTCACATTTATATCCACACAATCCAGCGGGCGTTCCATACTTTCCGGCACTCCGATCATGGCCGCCAGATGAAAAACATAATCCACATTTTTCATCGCCTTGGCAAGCTTGACCCGGTCGCGGACATCGCCCCGGATGAATTCAGCTTTGATTCCGGCAAGATTTTTCATGCTGCCGGTGCGCAGATTATCCAGAATACGGACTTCTGCCTTGTCCTGATAATATTCGGCAATATGGCTGCCGATAAAGCCTGCCCCCCCGGTGATAAGTATCCGCATAATCGATCCTTTCTGCTGGACAATGACTTTTTATTACGAGGTAATTTCAAAAATCGCTCAAAAAGTTTTTGAAATAACGCCGCTGCGGTCAGCAACATTTTTTCCAAATTTTCTCAAGATCTTCTGCAATTGCCTCTTTACATCAATTTTTTGAGCAGTTTCATCATATCATCGTACTGCTCTTCAATAGACTCCACAAGCTTGAACTGGCTGCGGGCTCGCTCCAGATTGTGATTGACACGGGAAGTCTTGAAATAGTTGTCACCATCAAGAAAATCGGTCAGAAATCTGATCCCGATGACCATGGTTATCAGTTTCCCGGAAAACGGCAGCAATTCCTTTTCCACATCATTCAAAAACATCCCCGCTTTGTCCAGATACCCCCGCAGCAGAGCTTCGAACATATCAAAGCGCATATAAACTTTACTCAAATCGGTTTCATCTTCCGGTGCCGGCGATGTGCCGGTGCGCACCATATCGCCAAAGTCATAGTGGGGCAGCCCGGGCATGACCGTATCCAGATCCAGCACGCAGATACCTTCGCCGGTAAAATCGTCGATCAATACATTGTTGAGCTTGGTATCGTTGTGGGTGGTACGCTCCACGATATCGCCGGATTGCTGAAGCTTGATAAGTTTATCCAGCTCGTGAGCGCGCTTCATAACAAAATCGATTTCCGGAGCTACCATTTTCACCCGGTCGAAGCGGTCGGACTTTATCATATCTTCCAGAGCTTTCAACCGCCGCGGCGCATGATGAAAATAGGGTATGGTTTCGTTGAGCCGGTCGGGCAGATCCGCCAGGTCCAGCTGAAACTGCCCGAAAGCCTGTGCGGCTTTATACGCCTGATCCGGTTCATCGAGCACATCAAAACTGTGGCAATTTTCCACAAAAACATAGCAGCGCCAGTAGTCGCCGTCGCCATCTTTGTAATAGGGCATGGCGTCGTGAGTGAAGACCAGCCGCAGAGTACGCCGTTTGGCGCGGCCCCGCTGGGTCTTTTCCTGCCGGATCTTGTGCAGAATATGGCTGGTTACGCAGTTGAAGTTTTCCATAACCAGCGCCGGCTGCCGGAAAACGTTGGTATTGATCTTCTGCAAAGTATAGTGCAGCAAAGTGCCGCCCTGATCGAAGGTGACCTGATATGTATCGTTGATATGACCTTTGCCGCAAGGTATAGCTACGACGTAATCGCCGTAAATATGAAAGTGCGAACAGATATTTTCCAATTTTTTCTGCATTGCAACCACTCCGCAGCGCCATCCGGCAGCATCGATTTATTAAAAGGATTTGTGTTAAGGCATAATATAACCCCCAAAAAGTTTTAATGCAAATATTTTGCGGCACCGCATCAAGATTTTTTTGGTGGTTTATATATATTTTTTGAAAATTTATCCATAAAAATAAAAAATCCCCCCGCCCCGGTCTGCAACGGCCGGTAAATATTGGCAAAAACAGCGAAACGTGCTAAATTATAAGTTGTTGTCAGATAAGGGGTGTTGCTTCCCGCAAAGTACACTGTCAGCCAGACGGGAAGCGTTCCAGGAGGAGTTTCAGCAATGTTTTCCAAAGTGCTTGATTGTCCGTCATGTAACGGACGTTTTATGTTTGAGCACGACAATGATTCCGGCAAGTTTCCGGAAAAGATAACCTGTCCGCAATGCGGAGCAAGCAATTTCACCGGAGATTATTCGGCAATCAATTTCTGTCCCGGCTGCCGGGCAAAATTGCGCATCCCGCTGGATATAATCAGCGACCCGGATTTGAGCTGTCCCCAATGCGGCATCAGTCTGGGCGATCTGCACACCGTTCCCGGCGATGATGATATGACCACCTTCACCGGCCACGGTGCCGATCAGCACCAGATGTACCGGCGGCTGCTGCAAGACGGCGAGCAATTCGACAAATACCAGATCATCCGGCTGCTGGGCAAAGGGGGCATGGCAGAGGTCTATCTGGCAGAGCATTTGCTGCTCAAACAGCTTTGCGCCCTCAAACTCATGCGTTCCAGTTCGGTGAACGAAGACCCGGTGCATGTCAAACGTTTTCTGCGGGAAGCCAAATTATCCCACCGGTTCGACCACCCCAATATCGTAAAAGTCTTTGATGTGGGCAGCGACCACCAGACCGGTTATCTTTTTATTGCCATGGAGTATGTGGAAGGCAAAACCGTGCTGGAACTCTCCCGCGAGCGGCAGCTTTCTGCCGGAGATCTGACCCAACTGACCGTAGCCATGTGCCACGCGCTGCAATGTTTGAACGAAGCCGGAGTCGTCCACCGCGACATCAAGCCCTCGAACATCATGCAAAACAAGGATGGCGTTTTCAAACTCATGGACCTGGGCATTGCCAAAAGCGAAAACAACCATCAGGCCGGCGAAATGACCCTGACCATGGAGCAGACCACCATCGGCACGCCCAGTTACGCCTCGCCGGAGCAGTGCCAGAGCGCCCACAAAGTGGACCACCGCTCCGACATTTACAGTTTGGGCGCCACGCTTTATCACGCGGCCAGCGGCAAACTGCCCTTTGACGGCGAAACTGCGGTGGAAACGATCCTGAACGTATTGCAGCGCGAAGCCGAACCTTTGAAAAATCTCCGCTCCGACCTGCCGCCGGAACTGCTGGATATGATCGGGCGCATGATGGAAAAAGCCCCGGAAAACCGCCCGGGGTCATCTGCCGAAATTCTGGCGCTGCTCCACGGCAACAAAAAGCTTTCGGCAAAAAATATCGCCAAACGGCTGCTTAAAAATACACCGGAGTTCCTGAAAAACCAGTTTATACCCAAAAAGTCTTCGCCCCGCAACATAATATTGCTGCTGGGGCGCACCATAGGCTTGATAGTGCTGATAACTGTTATAGCGTTGAATTTCAAATATCTGATGAACAAAGGTAAGAAAGCGGCGGCTCCCCGGACTCAAACAGCAAGCGCAGCGGCAGTCAGATCTCTGTTCGACGGCAGACAGCCTTTGATGAGCTATCCCGAAGAAAAACTCTCTTCCTCCTTTATCTACCGGCAGGGTTCAAGAGCATTCCCGGTGGTGCTGCTGCCGGAAAAGAGCGCGCCGCTCGCCGGCGAAGCGGACTTCAGCAAAAACCGGAACATCCCGGGCTTTGACCACAGATCGATCATAAATAATGCCTTGAAACTGGATGGCTCGTTCCCGAAGCTGAAAAATATGATCGCACCGGATAATATCGCCAGGTTCGATCTCAACACCTTGTATATCCACCGGCAGCCTGACGCCAACAACACTTTAGAGCTGGATTTGAATGTGGCAGACAACTACAACGGGTTGATCGCCCGCTGGGGCAGCAACTTTATAGAGCTGTATGCCGAAAAAAACAAATTGGCGCTGCTGGTGGATAAAAGCTACTGCATCTCCACCCCGCTGGAGATACCCTGCGGCAAATGGTTCAATATAACGGTGTCGGCAGATACAACGCGCCATAAACTCTCCGTACTCTCCGGCGACCGGCTGATCGGTATCTGGATGCTGCCAAAAGTAAAACTGCAGCCCAATAAGGTGATTTTTTACGATCTGAAAAACTCCGGCAGTTTTCATGGCAGCATCGGCAGGATAGCGCTCTATTCTGACAGCGTAAACTACACCATTCCAGATAGATACAAACAGCACCCCATCGAAAGCAGCAGCGATCATCAGGAGTTCGCCCGGAGTCTTGCCGACGCCAAAAATTTTCAGCGCGAACAGCGGAAAGCCGAAGAAGAGGCAGCGCGCCTCCGGAAAGAGGCCGAAGCCGCCGCTGAAAAAGCCCGGCAAGAAGCTCTTGCCGAACAACAGAAAATGAAGGCCGAAGCCGCCGCTGAAAAAGCCCGGGAAGAGGCCGAAAAAGAACGAATCGCCAAACAAAATCAATGGCAGTATGCGCCTTTCGGTCAAGCCTGGCACACCGATTATGAACAGGCAGCTTATCAGGCACAGGACGGTAAACCGCTGCTGGTGCTGATAGTAAATCCAAATGAAGAAAAGAGCAAAAAAGTAATTGAGTATATCAATAAAAGCGCCAAATTCAAAAGTTTTATCGAAAAGAACTTCACCGCACTTTATCTGAATTGCCCGGACAGTACCGCCGCATATTCCAGCCGTCAGAGAGAATACAACCAAAATATCCGCAACAAACTTAACGCCGCCAATATCCAGCTGCCGGCATACGCGGTGCAGAAGAGTTTTCAGATACCCCAACTGCAGTTCCGGCATCTGAAAGCAGTTGACACCTTGCAAGTCCGTCTGGAAAGCGACCTTGCCGGCATAACCCTGGCAAAAGAGTTCACCGATGCCAAATTGCGCACCATCGACTTGAGGTTGCGGGAGTGCAAGTTCCTTTTGAAAAATCTCCTCCCCCATGACAACACATTTCTGACCGGGAAGCGCCGGGATTTTCTGCAGAAACAGATCGAAACTCTGACCAAACTGCAAAACACCACCCGCAACATCCAACGGGCAAAAAATCGCTCTTACAGCAGCACTTCGCGCTTCAAACGCAAACTGCAGAACTACATTGACGGTCGCCAACACAGCCGGTCTTACCGGGAACGCCAAAGGGATCACGAGGAGCTGCAAAGGATGTTCAGCAGCGGTGTTGATCCGAATGTGATGATAAGTGTGAGCCATAACAACAACCGTCTTTCCGGCGAATGTACGCTGCTGGAGCTGGTGTTGAATAATGATCTGCCTTCGCAACAGTCATTTTTGCAAATGCTGCAGCGCAGATATGCTGACCCCAATCTTATTGCCCACAAAAATCGTGTTCGCCTTATCAGCCAATACAACACGTTGGCAAAAATGGGGCTGGAAAATATCGATACTGTCAACGACAACGGCTCTGTGATCGTACCACTGCGGAGATTGTGTACATCGCAGTCATATTCGGAGTCGGCAGCTCTTTACCCACAGCCCCGGTATAATTTTGACAAGGCCTCCGAACTTCTGCTTTATGCGCCCAAAGTCAACGATCTGCCCGGGGGCAGATCGACTTTGATGCATTACGCGGCAATGCGCAACAACCGCCGTTTTGCCGAAGACCTGATCGGCGCCGGGTTCAATGAATTTACCGCCCTCGATCATGACAACAGATCCATCTATGAAACCGCATTGTACTACGGCAGCAAGGATGTAGTGGAGTTTTTGCAGGCAAATAAACTCACCGGCACCCAAGTCGACGAAAAATATCAGCGGCAGTACGATTTTATCCGGGCAGTAATGCGCAGCGACACCACTTTGGCAGAAAAACTCATAAAAGCCGGAGCCGACCCCAATCAGCCCTGGTGGAACAGCTTCAGCGCGCTTGCCAATGCCTGTTTGGAAAATAAAACTCAAATGGTCAAAATGCTTTTGCACAACGGCGGCCGCAGTTCCGGCAATAACTCTTTCAGGAGCAACCAGATCGATCTGTCGCTCCTGATCGCCATCCGGCAAAATAATTCGCGGATATTCAGTATGCTGCTGGCAAACGGCATATCCGCTGGCGGCACCACATATTACCAGGGCTACCAATGCGACCTGGGCATGGCGATCTGCTACCATGCCTGCTCCAGAGAAGGAATGGTTTTCAAAGCTGTAAACTTTTTGAAAATACTCAAGCAATATAACCGCTCCTGGGATGTAAACCACGAAATAAACGGCAAAACTCCGTTGAGTATAGTTTGTCTGCACAGCCATAACAACCCTCATACAGCTTATCTGCTGGCAGAATATCTCCTGTCGATCGGCGCCAAGCCTTTTACCAGTCAATATTATACTTTGAGCGGCACGATCCGCGACCCCAAACTGAAAAACCTGCTGGAAAAAGCCGAAAAACGCCACGACCGCTCGGTAAAAAAACGCAAGACCCGGCGAAAGAATATTTACCGCTAAAAAGAGTCAAAGGAATTGCTTTTTGCAAAATATGCGGTATTTTATAAAAGCATTTTTAACGTTGTCATCCGGGAGTTACAGCTCATGTTCATAAAATTGTGGCGCAGCAGCTGCGCGTTGGCTTTGGCGGCATTTTTTGCCTTGTTTCTGCTTTTACCTGTGGGCATGGTCATTGCCGAGGGTTGTTCGTGGCGGATCATTACCGAGTTGTGGGAAAATCCGGTCTATCGCGGCGGGCTCCTCAACTCCTTTGCTCTGGCGCTGACCACCACACTGCTGGTGTTTCTGCTGGCGCTGCCATTGGCGATCCTTTCGGACAGTTACGACTTCAAAGGCAAAGGCTTGTGGAACGCCATGATCCTTGCGCCCATGATCCTGCCGCCCTTTGTGGGGGCGCTGGGTTTTCAGCAAGTCTTCGGCTACTACGGCGTGCTGAACACGCTGCTGGTGGATTGCGGTCTGGAGCGGGTGGATTTTCTGGGCGGCAGCGGCAAATTTTATGCCATTGCCTTTATTGAAGCGCTGCATTTATACCCCATATTGTACTTGAATTTATCGGCGGCGCTTGCCAACTGCGACCCCGCTTTGCAGGAAGCCGCACGCAATCTTGGCATCGGCAAAGTGCAGAGATTTTTCAAAGTTACTCTGCCTTTGATCCGCCCGGGGATACTGGCTGGCGGCAGTCTGGTGCTGATCTGGAGCTTTACCGAACTGGGTACGCCTCTGATGTTCGGTTTTACCCGGGTGACTCCGGTACAGGTCTTTGACGGCTTGAGCGAGCTGGAAAGCAACCCCATGCCCTACGCGCTGGTGCTGGTCATGATGATCGCCGCCTCGCTCCTCTACCTTGCGGGCAGAGTCCTTGCCGGCGGCGGAGGAGGTTCTTCGGCGGTAAAAGGCTCCAGCGGCAGCGTTGCGCGGGAACTCCACGGCGCAGCGGCGTGGCTGCCGGGGATCGTTTTCGGCATCGTAACCATTCTGGCGATCCTGCCCCACATAGCGCTGCTTTTGATCGCATTCAGCCGCGATTATTACGGCACGGTCATACCCGGCAGCTGGACTTTGATGAACTTTGAAAATGCCTTGAGCGATAAACTGGTCGTGCCCAGTATTTTCAACAGTTTGCGCTACTCGCTGGCAGCGACTTTGCTGGCGACGGTCAGCGGCACATTGTGCGCAGTGCTGGTGGTGCGCTGGAAGCCCCGGGGAGCGGTGTTTTTTGATGTTTTGAGCATGCTGCCGCTGGCGATCCCGGGGATCGTGATGGCATTCGGTTTTTTGGGCATGACGGTCAAATTCTCCTGGGCGGGCGCGCTCTTCGATCCGGTGAATTCCCCCCTGTGGCTGCTGGCTGGCGCTTACGCCATCCGGCGCTTGCCATACGTTATGCGCTCGGTGGCGTCGGGCTTGGAACAGACACCGGTGGTGCTGGAAGAAGCGGCATTGAGTGTTGGTGCGCCCCGGCGAAAAGTTTTCAGCAGAATTCTGGTGCCGCTGCTGGCAGCCAACTTGCTTATCGGCGGATTGTTTGCATTCAGTTTTTCCATGCTGGAAGTATCGGACTCGCTTATATTGGTGCAGAAAAGCGCCTTTTACCCCATAACCAAAGCGATTTTTGAACTGTCGCAAGTGCTGGGTGCCGGTGGAGTGACCGCCAGCGCATTCGGGGTCTGGACCATGGTGTTCATGGGGGCGGCATTGGGTGCCGCCAGCGCAATCCTGGGCAAAAAGCTGGGTGCGCTCTTCCGCTTCTGACTTGCAGCATAACATCAAAAATATTTGCAGCTGTTACAGCCCCAGGATTTTACCGACCCGGTAAAACTCGCTGACGCTCCATGCCTGCGCAGCGCATCCTCCCCAGTTATGCGGATAATCGCCATCGGCAACTTCCGGCAACTGACCGGGGCATCCGTCGTTGAAATAACAGGAACTCGACCGCAGCAATGCCCGGGCGGCATCCAGCACCGTATCGCCGTGGAGCATATACAACGCTTCCACAAAACTGGGGAAAGGCCAGCACCAGGCGGTACCGTTATGATAAGCTGCTTTGCGGGAAGTATCTTCCGGCCCGCAATAATGCCCGATATATGGGTGATCGGGGTCATTGAGCAGTCTGCCATGGAGCTTGACCGGCAGCGGCGGCACCACCCGGAAATTGCCCAGACTGCGGATGGCGCCGGGGATCACCAGTTTGCTGCAGCTCTCCACAATGCTGTTCTGCAAAGCGCGATCCTTTACCGCCCCCAAAGTGACGGCAAACAGCGCATTGGGCCGCACCGCATTATCGGGAACAGCAGCAGCGGCAGGAGTATCGGCTGAAGCGTGCAAACAATCGCTCAAACGGTCATATTGCGCAAGATAAAAGTATTTTTTTATGGAGTCGGCAGTCTGTCGGGCGCCGGCTTTGTATTCGTCTTTATAATTTGCAAGCATACTCTGCAAGGCGTACCACAAAGCCTGGATCTCGATGGGGTATCCGGCACGGGGTGAACCTGCCGGGTAGTTGGTATCCATCCAGGTATAATGCGGCGGACTGTAAATAAGATTGCTCTCTTTATCGGCAAAAATGCCGTTGTTGGTGCCAAAGCGGTAATAATGGGCAATGGACTCCACGATCTCCAGCACAGTACGGTTTTTATCGCCGGTGCGGGCAGAAAGTATCTCCGGAGAACCGGCAGCTCTGATATAATCCCCGATCGCCACCGCCAAAAACAATGGTGCATCGCTGGTTTCCCGGTTGGAGTCATTGCTGCCCCGGATCATGTTGGGTATAGTGCCGTATTTTTCGAACCCGGCAAACTGCAGTATCACTTCCCGGGCTTCGTCGAGCATACCGGCGGCGATCATTCCCCGCAGCACGATCAGGGTATCGCGCCCCCAATCCAGAAACCACGGATACCCGGCAATGACCGTGCGGTATTCATTGCGTTTGACCACAAAAGTCCGCAACGCATTTTCCGCCGTAGCCATAAGTTCAGCGCTGGCAGGAAAGCGGTCCACTTCCGGGTAAAGCGCTTCCACATGGGGTATATCAGCCTGGGCAGTCAATACAGCTTCATCGCTGCCGGCAAGCTCTCCGGCAAAATATCCGGGGCTGAACAGGTCGCATTTATGCTCAAGCCCATAGTAATTTTCCAGCGCCAGATCTGCCATATACTGCCATTGATCTTCGCGGAAAAAATTGCATTTATCCATGACCACAGTCAGCTTGCGGCTGCAATCGGGGGCAAAAACAAAACCGTTGCCGCAGCTTGTAACTGCGTTGGGGAAACTGTTTTCGGCGCCGGAATAAGCCTTGGTAACTGCGTGATTATCCCGATCATCGACCTGACAGCGCACGATCAGCTTTACCGGCACATTATCCGCCAGCAGCCGGCTGTTGCCCCCCGCAGGACGGCGCCGGAATTCCAGCTTGAGCGCGTTGGCATTGTAAGCAAATCTGCCGGTGATATCCAGCTTGACGACCTTGCCCTGACCCACCGGCACATCAAATTCCCAACGGGCCAGATTGCGTTCACCCACCCGGAACTGTTCCTGTACGGCAAAGTTGACTTCCTGGGAAAAACCGTTCAGCACCAGCCACGCCTTGCAGCGCACCAGCAGCACCCGGCGATCCACCGGATAATCTTCATTAAGATTGGCAGCCAGCAAAGCATCGTACTTGCTGACCAGTTCGCCCCAGCGGGCTGGCATTTGCATATAGCCGCCCAGATCATTCACCCCCAGAGCATGGCGGGGCGGGCCGGACTTGAGTTCATTGGCGTTGAAATGCAGTTTGACCAGTTCCCGCTGATCGTTGCCCGGCAGATACCTTACATGACTGCGGCGGCGGACGGCATGTTTTTCTTCAAACGCCGTCAATTCCAGCACCGGATCATCTTCCGGCACTTCATTGGCAGCCAGAGGCGCAAACAACGCAAAATACCGCTCATCGCCCAACCGGACAGAGCGCTCAAACCGCAAAGTCCGTTCCCCGGATTTAAGCTCCGCGCGGAACGCATATCTGCTGCTGATGGCAAGGCACCAGCCCGGCGGCACCATCACCAGACGGCTGGTATCGATTCCGTCGCAAAACTCCACCACATGCCGGTTGCGGAAAAACTTGCGGGGATCGACTTTAAGTTCTTCCAGGAGTTCATCCGAATTGCCGTCCCAGGGTATATTCGCCGCCTGCAATGCCTTGCCCAGAGCCAGTTTCAACTTCTGCTGCCGGATGATCTCCGGGGTGCGGAAGGAACTTTGCAATTCATTTTGCAGCCGCTCAAGATAACTTTTGTCGGCAGTAAGCAGCCGGCACTCGCCGGGAGCAAGTGTCACCCGGCAGATTTTCCCCATGAAGCTCAAATCAAATCGTTCCATGCTCAAAAGGTCATAATTTTCGGTCGCGCGCCACATATCCATGGGGAATTCCAACGTGGAGTCATTGCGCCAATCCAGATTTATCAGGCACAAAACCGCCTCGTTTTCCCGTTCACGGCGGATCGCCAATGCCTGATCGGCGGTTTGATTGCACCAGCGTTTTTCCGCGCCGCCGTAAAAAGCCGGATGCATACGCATAACACCGTGGATATGCTGCAGAAACTCCACCATGTTGTTTGCGGCGCCCCAATTCAGCGGGCGATTTTCATGCACATCGATCTTTTCCCGGGCAAACCACTCCACACCATTGGTAAAGCCGAAAGCGCCGCCGTCAGACATAAAACACATCAGAGCACAGCGCATCCGGGCAAAAGTTTCGCCGGTGGCGGCCAGACGGTTGTTGTCGTGGGTTTCGGCAAAATTTATCAACGTACCCACATTATGACTTATGTAGTCGGCGTATCCGGCACAGGACTCCACATCGCAGCGGCTGTAATTCTGGAAAAGTTCCGAGTACGCCCAGTCCAGAGCGCACTCTTTTAAAAGTATGTTCTGTTTATCCTGCGGGCCGCCCAGCCCTTCGAGCATAAAAACTGTATCGGGGTATTCGCTGCGCACCTTGGCTTCGATATAGCGCCACGCTTCCGCCGGCAGCATGTACCCCGCATCGCAGCGGAAACCATCCACCCCTTTCCGGCACCAATACAAAAATACTTCTGCCATATAGCGCTGTACCGCAGTTTGCGTATAATCCAATTTGCAGAGGTCAGCCCAGACGATCCCCCACGCCCCCGGCGATTGTATGCGGCGGCTGCCGGCATCGCGGACAAACCACTCCGGATGCTCCACTTGCAAACGGCTTGCCCAGCCGGTATGATTTACGGGTATATCCAGAAAGATCCTGCCCTTGCGGCTGTGAACAGCATCTACCAGCTCGGTAAATTGCTCCATAGGTGTAGCGCACTCATCGAACTCCGCCAGCGCCGGATCCACCGCAAAGTAGTCCAAAGCGGCAAAAGGACTGCCAAAAGAACCCATTCTGCCATAAACCACCGGCGCAGGATGAATGGGCAAAAGCTGAAGTATGCGCGCCCCCAGTGTGCCGAAAATAAAATCCAGTTTGCGCTCCAGATCCCGGAAAGTACCCGATGGCGGAATGACCGTATAATTTTTATCCAGCAGTTTTTTTACGCTTTCATCGGCCGGCTCGCTGGAGCTTTTGCTGCAATTTTCGCCGAACTGCCGGACAAACGCAGTATACATCAGATTAGCGCCCACGTTGTCGGCGGCTTCGACTTTGAGTTTGATATTATCCCCCTCGGGCCAGAGCAGCGCAGCATTTTTATCGGCGGGGGCAAAAAAGGGCTTCATTTCAAATACCCCGGTTTCGGTCAGGATCAATTCCAGCTCAAAACTCTTATCGCCGCACCGTTTAAGCTCCAAATCGTGCCAATCCCGTCCGGCACTGCGCTGATTTTTCTCGACTTCGTTGATTATTTCGCGCCGACGTACCGCCGCCATCCCCAGATTGGTGCGCAAAAAAGCCCGTCCGGCAGGAAATCCGGCGGCATGGGTAAAGGTAAGTCTGACGCTTTCTCCGGCATAGAATATCCGGCGGTCAGAACTCAATCGGCACTCCAGCATAAATCACGCCCTCCCCGGATCAATCATCACGGCGGCCGCCCAGCAGCCCGGAGCGGATCAGGTAATAAAGCAAGGTCAAAAGCGCACTCACCGCGCTTGCCACATAGGTCATAAATGCCGCATTCAGCACCGTCCCCGCCGACGCAGCCTCGGCACGGGAAACAATGCCGCTGGAAACCATAAGCTCTTTAGCGCGGCTGCTGGCGTTGTATTCCACCGGCAGCGTTACCAAAGTGAACAATACTGCCATACTGAAAAGGGCGATCCCCAGAAGCATAAGCATCTGACTTTGGAAAAGAAACCCCAGCAGCAGAATAAAATAAGAAGCATTGCTGCCGATATTTGCCGCCGGCACCAGCGCACTGCGCATGGCAAGCGGTCCATAGTTGGTTGCGTGCTGAATAGCGTGCCCGGCTTCGTGGCAAGCCACCCCGATCGCCGCCAGACTCTCACTGCCGTAAACATTGTCGGAGAGCCGCAGTGTATGACTGGTGGGGTCGTAGTGGTCGGTCAGCATACCATCCACCCGTTCAATGGTCACATTATATATACCGGCAGTTTCCAGCAGCCGCCGGGCAGCTTCGGCGCCGGTCATGCCGCTGGAAGAAGCTATATTGGAGTATTTGTTGAAAGTCGAAGTTGTAAACAAACTTGCCAGCCCGGCAAGAATCAACCCCGGCAGCATAAAAAGCAAATAAAGCGGATCAAAAAACATATAAAAACTCCCTGTTGGTTACTCTTTTTCCCAAAACTTCCGGCATTTATCACCCAACCGCAGATAATGTAGCATAAATTTTCTGCATAGCAAGCCGGAAAATTGGATAAAATCAAAACTTCAAATGTTCGCACTCTTGCAATACAAAAAAATGGGTTGTTGCAAAACCTCATAAAAGGTTGCAAAGCCCCTGTTTTTTTGTATAAATTTTTGTTTGCTGTCGAAAAAATCAGCAATCTTGAATTTATACGAGGTAATTTCAAAGCTCCTCAAAAGTCGTCAAAAGGCACAACCTTCGCACAGAACAAGGAGTGTTTTCGGCGGTTACCTTTCCACCGTCGCATAAAGCTATGGTGGACAAGTCAGGTAGCCACCTCAAACTACCTTATCCTGTGCTGTGGTTTTGCTCTTTGCCTTTGTTTT
>JAFVQX010000191.1 GCA_017504585.1 Lentisphaeria bacterium | reverse complement strand
CTGGACCGAAGCATTTCAGCATTTTGTCCGCTGCTGCATGGAAAATATTGAGCCGCAAACAGCAAACGGTGCCGCCGGCAAACTGGCAAACGATATAGCGTTTGCTCTGCTGGAATCCAAGAAGACCGGAATGCCGCAGAAATTCAAAAATAACTGAAAAAGGAGATGATTATGAAAAAACTCTGGATATCTTTACTTGCCGCCGCATGTTTTTCTCCGGCAATGGCTATTGATAAAATCGCTTTGCCCAATGGGTCGTTTGAAGAACTCAATGCTCAGAAGAAGTGGCCTGTCAACTGGAAATATAAAGCTCAAAGCAAGGGCGAAGTTCTTACCGCCAATGCCGCAGACGGACAGAACTTTTTGCGGTTTCCCGAAGACTATGGCGTATTGAGTTTTGATTTGAATGTAAAAAATCCCGCCAAGGCAGTAGTGGAAGTTTCTGCTGCAGTAAAAGGCAGTGGAGACTGTAAATTCGGTATGGTTTTACTTTATATGATCAAAACCAGACATACCGTCAAGCCTGTACTCTATACACATAGAACCATCTGGGATCATGCTGTAACCGATAAATGGCAGACGGTTACCAAACAAGTCAGACTCCGCGAGGAAGCCATCGACGGCCCGCTTTATGTGGCATATTATCGCAGCAACCGTACCGGCGTACTTGATTTGGATAAAGTATCGGTCAAAACCATCTCAAGTGCCGCAAAACCGGTTGCTGACCCTGTTCCCGCAGCTGCAGCAACTCCTGTTCCGGCAGTAAAAACTGCCGCAAAAACAGCAGTCAAGCTTCCGGCTCTACCTACGGAAATACGCACCAAACTGACGCCGGCTGGATTGCACATGATGCTGCCGGAAACAGTCTATACCGTGCCCCGGTTTGAAACAAATATTTTCTTTGAAAATGTAGTCGATACAGCCAATATCAATGCGTATGCTATTGAAGTCAAATGTCCGGTCGGCAAACACTACACCAACCGTTGGTCATGGACTCCGCGCCCGGAAGATGCCGGCAAGACTTTTGAACTTGAAATGCGTTTGATCAACGATCACGGACTGGTGATTTCCGGCAAGACCAGGATTTTCGTGGCAAAGGAACCCGCTGACTGCAAAAAGCCGATCCGTCTGGCACTGCTGGGCGATTCGCTGCTGCTTTGCAAATATCCGGAACATCTGCGGGAGGTTATGCTGAAAAGCGGCTTTGTAAACTATGTGCCCGTCGGCAGCTACACGCCCTCCGGCGAAATTCCCAAAGCCGGCGATATGGCTCACGATGCCTACGGCGGTTTTGCCTGGGGCGACTTCCTCAAACGCTGGAAATACAGTATTCATGTAGTTAACGGTATTCAAGATAAAGCCGAACGCGAACAGATGATTGCTTTGGGCGTTATCAATGTACCCAAATCCGACGATTACCGTATGCGGAGTCCGCTTTTGCGGTTGGAAAACGGCAAACCGGTGCTGGATATACCTATGTGGCTCAAACGCATCAACAATGGCAAATCTCCGGAGTTCATCATTGTGGAATTGGGCGGAAATGATGTATTCAGCGCCACTACACCGAAACGGCTCGATGAATATGTGAACGCTGCCATGAAGAATGCCCGTACGCTGCTTGCCGAACTGCGTAAACACGCGCCGGAATCCATGATCGGCGTGACTACCGGTCAGGTGGGCTGTTCGCAGGATGGCTTTGGCTACAATTATGACTGCCGCCAGAGCAGCTACCAGTACCGCCGCAATATCCAGCGATACAATCGCGAGATCACCAAACTGGTCAAAGAGCTGAACGACCCGGCGATCGAGCTGGTGCCGATACACCATTGCATCGACTCGGTAAACAGCTACATCAAGCAGTCCCGTCCGGTGCATAAACGCAGCAAGATCTCCAAACCGATGGATGTAAACGCTCTGCACCCCAATCTGGAAGGCGGCTATCAGGTAGGCGATGCCATTTACGCCTGGTTGCGTAAAAAGCTCATGCCGTAAAGCGGTTTCAGATTGTTCTATTGCCTTGTTTCCGTTTGCCGGTTGAAAAAGAGATCCCGCCGCAGACAGAACAAGGCAAAGCGCAAAATGATGCAGCAACCTTTTTTACTGAAGTTGTTCCGGAAAAGATTCAGCATCGGATATTGCTGCACAGCCGAATTTCTTGCGGTATACCGAAGGCGAATAGCCGGTATTGACTTTGAAATAACGCGAAAATGTGTAAACATTGGAAAAATGGAACATTTCTGCTAATTCACCTATACTCATCTGACTTTCACGCAAATGTGCAGCGATGATCCTGGTAAGTTCGTGTTTCAGGAAGTCAGACGGATTTTCCCAATACACCGTTCTCGGCGGCAAGTTTTTCATCACCCGTTTGAACTCACGCCGCAACCGCGTGGTGCTTATGTGCATTTCCTCAGCAATATAGCTGACGTTGGCCATTACGCCGCAGCGATAAATCTGCTGACGCATTGCGGTCAGCAGCGGCGGTTCCTGCAAAATATATTTTTCCAGCAGCAAATGCCGGTAAAGCGTGTCAAGCAAATGAGTTATCAAACGCAAATGCAGCGGAGAACGGTTATACATGTCATTGTTCGCCAACCGCCGGAAATCATCCAGGATCCAATCTATCAGAAAGTCATGCGGCAGTTTGAATATCTGCCGAGGCATTTTATCAACATCATCCACCCGGAATTTAAACGAAAAATATTCAAGATCCGGACTGGTATCAACAAACTTGTGCCAGACATTCATCGGTATAAATACAGCTTCCCCCTGATGCAATTTGAATAATTTGCTGTCACTTTGACATTTTCTGCTGCCGCAAAGGATGATTTCCAGCTGGCAGAAGTCGTGTTTGTGCTTGTGGACATACTTCCCGATTTTATCGTTTTGTCCGTGTCCCCAGTAAAGCAATTCTATCATAATCTGTCACATATTGGTAAAAATTTATAAACATTATGCTATTTACAATACACTGTTAATGCGTTATAGTAAAGCCGAAAAGAGTTTTTTTCCCATTTTTTCACAAAAAAAACAATTTACCAAACGGGTTCATTTACAATGAAACAGGCAAATGTCAGTTTTATCGGCGCCGGCGCATTTATTTCGGCAACTCATTTGAAAACAGCCGGGGCGGCTGATTTTATCAATATCAGAGCAATAGCAGAACTCAATGAAAAGCAGCTGGCTGAACATTGCAGTAAATACGATATCGGATATACTACAAGCGATTACCGTAAACTGCTTGAAGATCCTGAAACTGATATTATTGTGATCGGCACCAAACAGGAGCTGCACGCAAAACTGATCGTGGAAGCACTGGATGCCGGCAAGTGGGTGTGGTGCGAAAAACCTATGTGCGAAACCGAAGAAGAAGCCGAACAGATCCTTGCTGCCGAAGAACGCAATCCCGGCAAACTGGCTATCGGATTCAACCGCCGTTTTGCTCCTGCCTACACAGCAGCCCTGACCGAGTTGAAAAAACGCCCCCGTCCGTGGTTTGTCAGTTACCGCGTACAAATGGATAATCATCAGAAAAAGCATGATGCCAATAATTTTTATTTTCACCGTCCTGCTATTATTTACGAGGGCTGTCATTTTACCGACCTTGCCAGTTTCATTTTTGGTGAAGCTCCCAGCCGGGTCTATATGAGCGGTCCGGAAAATGCTGAAAATGACTGTATCGTATTGGAGTATGCCGATGGGTCACGGTTCCAGCTGCTGAATACCAATACAGCAGGCAATGGCGGTCTTGGTAAAGAGTTTGCTGAATTTTTTGCCGCAGACCTTGCCTTGGAGGTCGATAACTTTGTGGACTTCAAACTGCGGGGCGATTACGAAAACTTTGACCGGATATTTCCCCCGGCATGGGGAGAGTTCACCGAAGAAACTCTGCTGTACGGTTACGATTTTCTGGAAACTTTGCGTATGCAGCTCTCCCAGCCGGATCGTGCTGTAAATAAACATTGCACGCTCGCTCCGGTCAAACGCGGTTACGCCAACCGCCCGTATGAGGCAAAAATCGCAGAAATATATGAAGAAATAGGTGTAGGGAATGGAGTAGCAGTTTTCAGGATCGTAGTACAGGTTTCGGTATTCATCCACGATGTACTCATAGTTGGGAATGTTCTCGAAATTCAGCTCTGCCAGCATTCCCTCGTTGATCATACGGGCGATCATGTAATCGGACAGAATGATGACATCATAGGTTGTAGCGCCGCTTTTCAGCTTGGCATACATATCCT